>DATAHC010000018.1:0-4717 GCA_036263415.1 Flavisolibacter sp. | reverse complement strand
TACCGGCCATCCAGTTGGTTCCGGCCATAGGAAAGTAATAATTCTCAGTACTTAACTGGTTCCCGGAATAATAGCTGAAGGTATAGCCATTAGGCTCATAAAGGGTATTGAAAACATTGATCACCTGGAAAAGGAACGTTGCGGAATGTGATTTTCCGAAAGGCAAAGAATAGTTGAACCGGATATCCTGGGTGAAGTAGCTGTTCAGCTTCCTGCTGTCATTTTCCGTATTATCCAGGTATTGCCTGCTAACATATTTGGAAAGCAGGTCTATCGCAAGCCTCTTCACAGGCAGTAAGGTAATGGTGGCAGCACCTGTCTTATCCGGCGAAAAGGCGATCTCAGTTTCTTTATAACGATTTAGTTTTTGTCCGCCGTTATCATAATCATCGATATACTCACTGAAATCCTTCACCCGGTTGCGGCTGAAGCTCACATTGGCAGCGGCACGCAGCCATTTGCTGAATTCGTATCCGCCCTGCAGTTCAATGCCCAGCCGGTAACTGTTGGCAATATTGGTTCTGGTATAAGCCCCCACATCGTTGATCTTTCCGGTAAGCACCAATTGATCCTTATACTTCATATAAAACAGGTTAGCCGATAGCAGGCTGGATTTCGACTTGAATTCCCATCCTGCTTCCCAGTCATTCAGCTTCTCAGCCCTTGGACGATCCGTTAGGTTCGATTCGAAATCTTCCCGGTTCGGCTCTTTGGCGCCCCTGCTGTAGGATAGATAAAATAAGGATTGACGTAGGCGGTAACTGAGCCCTGCTTTGGGATTTAGAAAAGAATAACGATTATCAACGGTAAGATCCGGATGGTCCCTGAACCCGTTGATCACATAAGTGACGCCCCTGTATTGAAGGTCGACATATAATTGTAAAGAGGGATTCAGGTTTTGTTGCCATTTCCCGTAAAGAGTAATGTCTTTTTTGCGGGCATCCAGGTCATACCAGGTGGGGTTCCCGGCTATTCCCTGTTCGGCCCATATTACGTTACCGTAATGGTTGCCGTCATAGCGTGTGAGCGCGCCTCCTAGTGTAAATACCGTTTTCTGGTTCGTATACTGAAAAGAGAAGATGTTCCCGTAATAATAGTTGTCCAGCCACAGCCGCCTTACCAGGTCGCTGGTAAAAGCCGTATCGCTGCCCTTGATCACGTAGGGAAGGTTATAATCGCTATAGGTTTCTCCCGCCTTGTATTGCTCATAATACCCCAGTCCCCGGGTTAGAAAAAAGGCGGTATTGAAGCTGAATAAGGGCGAAAAACGGTGTGTGAAGAAGAACTGGTAATGGTCCTGGCGATAATTGTCCGTTTCATTTGCATAGGGTGTACCGGGTTTTTCAGTTCCTGCATAGTTGATCCTCCGGTGGGTCCTCAGGTCGCTTTCCGCTATACCGTTCCAGGCCTGATAGGTTTTTTCATTACCTGTAAATACATTCAGCCTGATATCGGTCTTGTCGGAAAGATAGGCTGTAGAAAATGCAAGGGAACGCAGATTCGTTTTCGCTCTTTCAATATAGCCGTCACTGCTGATCCTCGACAATCGGATATCCGTTGAAAAATGTCCGCCCAGCAAACCGGTTCCTGCCTTCAGGGTATTTTTCCAGGTAGAAAAGGAACCAAAGCTGTTATTGGCCTCGGCATAGGCTTTTCGGATAACCTCATTCGTGCTCAGGTGAATACTTCCCCCGAATGCGCCGGAACCGTTGGAAGAAGTGCCGACACCACGTTGTATCTGGATACTCTGCAGGGTAGAAGCGATATCCGGAAGATCCACAAAGAAGGTCCCCTGGCTTTCTGCATCGTTATACGGTATACCGTTCAGGGTGACGTTGATCCGGCTGGCATCACTTCCGCGGATGCGGATCCCCGTATAGCCTACGCCGTTACCGGCGTCCGAATTCACCACAACAGAAGGGGTTTGGTTCAGCAAAAAGGGAAGGTCCTGGCCCAGGTTCTGCCGGCTGATATCATTCCGGGACAGATTGGATTTGGCAAACGGCGCGGTACTTCCTGCCCGTACGGCGCGTACTTCAACCGGCAGCAATACGGAACTGGTATCGTTCTCCTGTGCACGGCAGATCAGTGAAAAACAAATGACTGGTAAAATGGCAATCCTTTTCATTACAAATGAGTTATAAATGAAAGGGAAATGCTGTTAGAGGAGTTTTCGAAACGTTTTATTCCATACAAAGCTTTGGCTGTGAAGGACATAAAACAAAATTAACCTCCCTGCGCAGGCATTACCCTGATCAGGTTCAGCGGGTTTGATCTCAGCCTTGCCTGTTACGGCTTAGCACCCCGGGAAACACTGTGTTGACCCTGCAAATGTAAATAAGAATTATGGCAAAACCCTGTAACCTTTTTTCCGGCGCCACGTTACACTACAAAACCGTTTATGAAAAAAATACTTTTAGCACTTTCCCTGGCGGCCCTGGTAAACATTTCCCAGGCGCAGAAAGTGATCAATGACCCCAATGCCGAAGCACGTACTATTTCCTCCTTCCATGCCTTGCAGGTCTCCAATTCCTTTGATGTGATCATCTCACAGGGAAATGAGGAATCCATTGCGGTAAGTGCCAGTAATAAAGAGGACCTGGCGTATATAAAAACAGAGGTGGATAATGGCGTTCTCAAAATATGGTTTGACCAGAAAAATAAAATGTGGCCGAAGAACCGGAAATTAAAAGCCTATGTATCTGTAAAAAGCCTGGATGCCATCAGGGCAGGCGGGGCTTCGGATATCAATATCGAAGGCGGATTGACTGCTGCCAACCTGAAGATTGATTTTTCGGGTGCCAGTGACCTGGAAGGGCAGATCAACGTGAGCGGAAATCTGGATATCGAACTGAGTGGTGCCTCTGATATTACGATCAATGGTTCAGCCAATACCGTAAAGATCGATTTAAGTGGAGCCAGCGATGTCAAGGCCTATGATTTCAAAACATCTATATGCTCTGTTGAAGCCAGCGGCGCCAGCAGTGTGCATATTTCCGTGGATAAGGAACTTTCGGCCAGGTTGAGCGGCGCCAGCAGCGTTTCCTATAAAGGGGATGGCCTGATCAGGGATATTAAAACAAGCGGTGCCAGCAGTATATCCCGTAAATCCTAACGAATCATTTCTCATAAACAGTGACACAATAAGTAAGGGCCCGGTTTCTACCGGGCCTTCCTGTTATAATACATGGCATCCTTTTAGTCATAATTTCTAAAAAAAGAATATGAAGGAAAATAAGGGAGGCTTTTTGTCCAACGACCAGGTGGAGGCAGACAATAAGATAAAGGGCAAACAGGAGCCCGTTGGTGGCTATAGTGGCTCGCAGGATACAGGCGAGCAAAAACCCAGGGATACAAAGGATCAGGATCCTCAAAATCAAAACCCCGGCGGGGAAGGACCGCAACCGGTATCGAACCTGGAACAATAGGTATTATCTATTTATGGAATAGTTGACGGATCGGCTCTCATTAAAAACTACCACATGAGAGGGCTCGCTCTTTTTATGCTGTTCTTCCTTCAGAATGGTAAGCAATCCACGGTTGCCCATTTCAAAAATGTACCGTCATCCTATAGGGTTCAAAAGCCTTCAGATGACTGGCACACATTTCTGCAGCGCTTACCGGAAACCCGGGCGGATGTTTTGGATTATACCGGCAAGCCGGTAAAGGATCAGTGGAAGCATGAAACGGTTCTCAATTTTGATGTGGGCAACAAGGATCTCCAGCAGTGTGCCGATGCCTTGATGCGCATCCGCGCTGAATATCTGTACGCTGCCCACCGCCTGGATGCCATCGGTTTCCACTTTACCGGTGGTGGCTTTTACTCTTTTTCTAGCTATTGCCAGGGTATCAGGCCGGTGGTTAAGGGTCAAAAAATCTTTTTCTTAAAACAATCGTCACCTGTAAATGCTTCGCATCTGGCGCTTCGGTCTTATCTGGATATCGTATATGCCTATGCCAATACCATCTCACTGGTAAAGGATCTGAAGAATGCCACGCGTTTCGAAGTAGGTTCCGTGGTCATACATCCCGGTAGCCCGGGTCATTGTTTCATGATTATCGATCAGAAGATCATAAAGGGGGATACGGTTTATAAACTGGCGGAAGGGTACATGCCGGCCCAGTCCATCTATGTCCTGGCCAATACAAAAGAGCCGGGTATTAGTCCCTGGCATCATCTGAAAAAAGGCCCCATCCATACCGCCAGTTTCGATTTCGACTCCTACCAGCTGATGAAGTTTGAATAATGCCGGAACCGAATAGTCCACCCTTTCTTACCCAGCTCATTATGAGATAAAAAGCGCTGCTCCAGGTTGGCAGTAAAGCCGATATAGATCTTTTGGAAAGTGGCGGAGTACAGGATGTAGACGGTAAACATAAAAAAACCCCGCCTGATGAGCGGGGAGTTAGTTGCGAAGCCAGGGATCGAACCTAGGTCCGCCTCAGGCGGATAAGAGCCTACCGATCGTTCAGCAAGGTTTCCTGGATCCATTTTCTTCCGGCTCCCGACTTCAGCTGTTTTTCTCGGGTCATCGCTTCAGCTTTAGTGGAATATACTTCTGTATGAAGAATCTCCCAGGGCCGGAACCGTATGGTCCATCCTTTCTTGCCCAGCTCGTTATGAGATAAAAAACGCTGCTCCAGGTTGGCGGTAAAGCCGATATAGATCTTTTGGAAAGTGGCGGAGTACAGGATGTAGACGGTAAACATAAAAAAA
>DATAHC010000017.1:0-3044 GCA_036263415.1 Flavisolibacter sp. | reverse complement strand
GGAAGGAGTGGCATCCAGATAATAATACAGTTCCTTTACATCCTCACCATGATTTCCTTCATTGCCTGTAAGTCCAAAATACCGTTCTTTTATAATTGGATCTTTTTTATTCCAAAGTCCAAGTGAAAAGCAAAGCAGCTGGTCCTTATCGCTGATTCCGGCAATACCTTCTTCCCCCCACCTGTACGCCTTACTTCTTGCCATATCATGTGTAGAATACTCCCAGGAGTTGCCAAATTCACTATAATCTTCCCTCACTGTACCCCATTGCCTGTCAGAAACATAAGGCCCCCACTTTTTCCATTCCTCTTTAGACGCCCTTCTTTTTTCAATAGTCATAATAATAACCGGGTTTTCAAACATTAGTCAATAAATACGCGAACAAATGATTATCCGTTATCTTCAAAACCTGGGTATAAGGTCATACCGCCATCCACAAATAGTGTTGTACCGTTAACATAGTCAGCATCGTCACTGGCCAGCCACACGGCAGCATTGCCAATATCTTCAACTTTTCCGATTCGTTTCTGAGGGATCAGTTTCAATAAGCTCTGGAGGTGTTCGGCCGTATCCCATGCATCTCTGTTAATTGGCGTCTGAATGGCCCCGGGAGCAATACTGTTGATCCTGATTCTATGCGGTGCGAATTCCTGAGCAATTGTTTTCATCATGAGCATGACACCCCCTTTTGAAGCAGCATAGTTTGCATGTCCGGCCCAGGGTATCACTTCATGAACGCTACTCATGCAGATTATTTTTCCAATCGACTTTGACTTCTCCGTAGCACCTCTCCTGATGAATTCACGGATCGCTTCGCGGGCGCAAAGGAATTGTCCGGTAAGATTGACTGACAGCACATAGTTCCACTGCTCCAGCGTCATCTCCGTAAATGGGGAATCCTTTTGCAATCCCGCATTATTTACCAGAATATCAACCGTACCGAATTGGGATATCGTATCCGCAAACATTTTCTGAACTTCATCTTCTTTACTGACATCCGCCTTATAGGTGATGGAGACCCCGCCTGATTCATTGATTTCCCGGCTTACCTGTTCGGCCATTTCTTTAGATCCCGGAACCGGGAAGTTGACCACAACCTTAGCCCCTGCGGCCGCTAATGCTTTTGCTACCCCCGCACCAATGCCACTGCTTGATCCCGTAACTATTGCAATCTGGTCTTTTAATTTTTTTTCCATTTTATTGATTTATAAAAGAATTGATAAATGTTTCTGTGTAAGCTTATAATGAAATCGCTTGTCCAGATGCTTTCTGATCAGCAAGATCTCAAGATCAGCCATTATATTAATGATACTCTGCTCTTCAGCAGCACTCAGCTGCTCAAATTCATTGAATAGAATATCCTGTAATTTTTGCCAATCCCTGATATATTCTCTATTTTCTGACATCCTGATAAATGGCTCAAGACTTTTGCTCTTCCTGATGAGCCTCAATTTCACCAAGCTGACCTGGGCATCTTTTCGCTGCAAATCATCTACCAGTTCCGGAGCAAAGGTCATTTCCAACCCTGCCAATACCCGGATATACTTATTCAAAGATTCGAATTGGGCAGGCTTTCGAAAGGGTCGTATATCAATGAATGTTACAAAATATTTCGGTAGCGAATGAGCATGTGGTATGAATGATTCCCTGCCGAAAATTCTTGTTAGCTGTGCCTCATGTTCATACCTCAGCCATTCCAAATCTTTTGCTGGATAACCGTATTTTTCCATCTGTGAAATAGAATTGCAGGAAAAACGAATGGCGCCATCCGCTACCAGGCTCTTCATTTCGTTTATAACCTCCAGACTATACTTTTCAAATAACTCCAGACAGGAGCCTGATAAATCGATTACAAACCTGACTTGCTGCTTCCATGAAGCGATCTCACGAATTAGTGTCAACAAAGGAAGAACGGATTGCTGGCTAAAAGCTTTCACTCGCTTCCCGGTGGCCTCTTCATCAAAATATTGATGCCGCACTTCAATGTCGCTAATGCTATAATTTCGAAGGGTATACGAATGATGAATCTGAAAATAAAAGGTTTTTACGCCCATGACATATTACCTTTGAAGAATAGGGGAAGTATTCCCGGCTTTCAAAGTTTCGTAAAAGTATTATGGGACCCAAGGTTCGAATGTCAGCTCTCTTACAATTCAAGTTAATTAATTCCAAACTCCGTGCGCATTCAATTCGATTTGCTTACGATCATAGTATAAGAAACCGGAATCGCGCAACTCGTTGAGCAAAAGGTTTACACTTTGGCGGGATGTCGAAATAAAGTTGGCAATATCACTATGCGTTAAATAATTATTCAACACAATCTTATCACCTACCTGGCTGCCTTCCATCTGTGCCCAGTTCTTTATAAACCGTATTAGCCTCGATTTGGTATCCCTGAATACCAGATCGGCATGACGGTCTTCCAGCTTTCTTAACTTGCTACTTACTTTCCTGGCATAATTGAGCGCTAATAAGGGGTTCAACTCCATTATTTTACGAAAAGAATCAACATGGCAATAGCAAATGATAGTATTGGTTGTCAGGGCTTCAGCCACTTCATCATTTTTTGGCTGGCCTTCCATCCCCAGGTCGCCGAATACGTCTCCTTCAATCAATATATCCTTTACCAGTTCATTTTCCTCGTCACCAATGTCCGTAAGTTTAACCTTCCCTTTAATTAAAAAGAAAATCTTGCTTGATTCAACAGAACCATAATTGATGACTTCTCCTTTGTAGATCTGGCGGAACTTCATATGGCTGTTAACGTCAACCAGCTGTCCCTCGGAAAGGTTGCAAAACAATGGGAAGCTCCGCAAATAGAATGTTCTCATTTCAGTAAACATAGCTTAATGGTTTTATTATGTTATTCAATTGCTGTTAGAAAGCGCGTTGGCTATTTTCTCCTTCAATATTTCTTTTGATGTCATACCAATAACGAAATCAACGATTTCGCCCTGGCGGAACAATAGAATGGTAGGAACTTCCAGAATTCCGAACTCCTGAAACAATTCCTTTTCCCTGTCCGTATCTACCCAATAAAAAAT
>DATAHC010000016.1:0-5788 GCA_036263415.1 Flavisolibacter sp. | reverse complement strand
TGATCCCTTTTGAAGAACTGACTGCACAGGATGTCGTTTTAATCCCGGCATTCGGAACCACCCTTGACATTGAAAAAAGATTACGTTCCATAGGTATTGCTATTGAAAATTATAATACGACCTGCCCTTTCGTTGAAAAAGTGTGGAATCGCAGTGAGGCTATTGCCAAGAATGGCTATACAGTTATAGTTCACGGTAAGCCTTCACATGAGGAGACCAGAGCTACCTTTTCGCATGCTTCCTTTGCCGCACCTACGGTTGTTGTAAAAGATATGGAACAAGCTAAACGTTTAGCTGCCTACATTGCAAAGGAAAAACCTGAGGCGGACTTTTATAAAGAATTTGAACATCAGTTTTCAGAAGGATTCAATCCATCTGTTGATCTAAAAAGAATCGGAGTGGTGAATCAAACAACCATGTTAGCCAGTGATACCCAAGCCATCTCGGATTACCTGAAAGAGGTTGTGGCTTCCTACTACCGGTTGGATGAAACAACCATAAAAGAGCATTTTGCTGATACTAGGGATACCCTATGCTACGCTACGAATGATAATCAAAGCGCCGTTTACGGCATGCTAAAAATGAAAGCCGACCTCGCTATCGTTGTAGGAGGCTATAATTCTTCCAATACCTCCCATCTTGTAGAACTTTGTGAAGAAAAGCTTCCTACGTATTATATCAGCGATTCGGAAAAGATCTTATCTCAGTCAGCCCTGCTGCATTATGATTTTCATCATAAAAATGAAGTGCTTACGGAGCCTTTTCTTCCAACCGCAAATCCGGCTACCATCCTTATAACCAGTGGAGCTTCCTGTCCGGACGCCATCGTTGAAAACGTAATAAAAAAGCTGGCTGAATATTATCCAGCCAGCCGTTCCATTGAAAGTATCACTGAGGAATTTACCGGTTCCTTTTAATGAGCCATATCATCTGATGGGGCAAGTTTTCCTGAGGTGACCGGTTTATATTCCTTCTTATATAATTTCTCGTAGTATTCTTCCGCCATCCGGTTACTGTCAAATTGAATTTGAACATCCCGCATCCCGTTTTTTACGATCTGCCTCCAGGTATTTTGATCTTCATAATACAAGGGAAGCATCTCTTTGGTCAGGATTTCATAAAGCTGATCCAGATCGTATTGATCCTGTTCCTGAACACTCATGTTCTGGTAATCCGCTTCCGGTACTACGAATCCGTTATTACCATGGTGCACGAATTCCGGTATCCATCCATCATTGGTAGAAAAGTTCACAGCGCCATTCATGGATGCCGTCATTCCACTGGTTCCTGAAGCCTCACGAGGAACGCGGGGATTATTCAACCAGCAATCTGCTGCCTGTTTTAATCTTTTTGAAAGGCCGAGCTCATAACCAATGACTACGGCAACATTCTTATAGTTTTTACTTAAGTGAACCAGATGATTAAATTCTGAAATAGCAGGATAATCAACCGGGTAGGGTTTTCCTGCCCATATAATCTGCACCGGGTATTCCGTACTATTCAATAATTTCTCGAAACGCTCTTTGTCCGTTGCGATGAGTCCAGCCCGCTTATACCCGGCGAAACGGCGTGCCCATACTATGGTGAATACGTTAGGATCGAATATTTTACCCGTTTGGTCAGCGACAATTTCGAAAGCCCGTTTCTTCATCCACTTCTTCCTGTCGTCAAAAGCCAGATCGTTTCCATCCTCTCTGGACCTGTATAAAGCTTTATCGGACCAGTAGCGCCAGTTCTGCGCGTTCGTAATAGCAAGGATCGGACAAATGCCTTCATACTTTTCCCACATATGACGGGAAACCACCCCGTGAAGCTGCGATACGCCATTGGCAATCCTGGCAAAACGCAAAGCCGCTAACGAATGGTTGAACTGATCGTCCGGCATACCGGTAAGTTCTTTCACCTCATCGACTGATAATCCACAGAAATAGCTCATTTTATGGCAGAGATAGATATCGTGCTTTTCATTACCAGCTTCTTCCGGCGTATGTGTTGTAAACACAAGGCGTTTTCTTACTTCTTCTTTTTTACGACCATATTTTTGATAAAGGTAAAAAGCAGCTGATAAGCCGTGCGCTTCATTAAGGTGATACACTTCAGGATTGAAACCTATTTCATCCAGAAGTTTTGCTCCCCCTACTCCCAGCAGTATGAATTGCGCAACCTTAGTTGCCACGTTAGCATCGTAAAGGCGATGCGTTATCGTTTGCGATATGTAATCATTCTCGGGAATATCGGTAGTCATTAAGAACAAGGGCGCCGAGTTAAATGTGAGTGGCGGCAGGTACATTACTTTTACCCAAACCGGATGTTCATGTATCGTTACTTCGAATTTGATTCCCGTATCTTCCAGAAAGCTATAATTTTTCTCCATCCAGGTAACCTGAAGGGTCTGGTCCTGATTCCTGGCCTGGTCATAATATCCATATTTCCAGAGGATGCCGATTCCTACCAGATTCTGCCTGAGCTCGAATGCGCTTCGTAAATGCGATCCGGATAAAAATCCAAGACCACCGCTATAAATTTTAAGAGGTTGATGTATAGCAAACTCCATTGAAAAGTAGGCCACGCTCTTGGAATAACGTTCATCAACAGGGTACGGAATTTGAAACGATCTGAAATCCATTGTGTATAAGATTTAAAAATGGCTGAGCAAAATAAAGGAATTAAAGTTAATGTGTAGCCTTCACACATTTACAGGTTTTACTTTTTGATTCCTTTTTTTGTTGAAGTTTTAGCCTTTTGTTCCCTTTTTTTACTAAAACTGCCTTCAAATTTACAATCGAGACCCCGATGATTTCCGCAACCTTCCTCTTCTTTGATAGAAACAGTACCATTTGCAAAAACAAATTGTAATACGCAGGGATCGCCACCCTGCCGGTAGATGGCAGTAGTTGAAGATGTAAAAAACAGATCGCCTTTCAATTCTGCTATACAGGTTCCCTCATTTTTTTCCAGGTGCACAAAGGCCATAACCTGATTACTATTTCGGCTATCCCGAATGGAAATGAGATTTTTCTTGCCGGAAGAGTAATCACCTGCATATTTATGCGTCTTTGGCAAGGTATCGATAGGATTAATCAATTCGCCGGATGTTTCATCGAGCAGATCCGTCATGATCAGCGTAAACTGCTTCGCATCATTATTATAGGCATATACATCTTTACCTTCTGCATTGATGTCATTTTTATTTTTCCTGGTAACATTTCTTGAGATGGAGTAAGCTTTGTCAATTGAACTGGTCTGGCTTGTTGCCGGATCATTGTCAGGTACGAGAAAAGGTAAGGTTGCAGCATATTGGCCAGACTTATCAAAACTTAATATAAACGCTGCTCTTTTAGTTCCTGAGGAAGCTTTGACGATAAAATAGGTTTCAGCTTTTGGCACTTCCAATCTGGCCAGTGGTGCATATTTCAATTTTGATGTACCGAACACCTTTTTTTTCAAACTATCGGGCACATAGGCAGCAAAATCAGCCGAACGGATCCACGCGGTATCTTTATTCGTTAGAAGGCCTGTATCCGTAAGAAGAAAGGGGAGATCTGCTTTTTTGAAAGATGCAGCAAAGCTCTTGTAATCAAATCCAGTTTCGCCAGATACCTTCTTATCCTTGCCCTTACAGGCAAACAAAAGAAGACAAAATACCAACATACCAATCCTGTACATAACTCTCATTTACTGTAAATAAAAGAAAATCCAGCCAATTCCATGCCTGTAGTTTTAAATTAATAATTTAGATTTGTCTAAATTATTAATTAGGCAACCTTGAATTATACAATCAGTGAAGAGAACTATCTGAAGGCCATTTATCATCTTCAGGCAGAAGAAAATACCGTAACGACCAACTTATTGGCCGATAAGTTAAAGACCAGGCCTGCATCTGTTACGGATATGATGAAAAAGCTAAACGCAAAGAAGCTGCTGAATTACAAGCCCTATTATGGATTTTCACTCAGTACGGAAGGGAAAAAAATTGCCGTAACCATTATCAGAAGACATCGCTTATGGGAATATTTCCTATCGGAGAAGCTGAATTTCAGCTGGAGTGAAGTTCACTCACTGGCGGAGGATCTGGAACATGTATCCCATAAAAAACTAATAGACCGCTTAGATGAATATTTAGGTTTTCCTGAGTTTGATCCGCATGGTGACCCTATTCCCAATAGTAAAGGGAAAATAAAGACTACCAAGAAAATACCATTGACACAATTGCCAACTCAGCAGTTCGGTATCGTTTGCCAGGTAACCAACCAGTCTGAGGAAATGCTGGAATTGTTACAGCATAAAGAAATAAATATTGGAACCCGATTAGAGATCAGGAAATTTTTCGAATTCGATCATTCAATCGAATTAAAAATTAAGAACAGCATTATTACAATAAGCGAACAATTAGCGCAAAACATATTTGTTACGTATGAATCATCTGCTCAACGATAATTCCTTAAGCGAAGTACATAATAGTGTCGATACCACCAGCCTGAACAAGCCTGTATGGAAAAGGATCCTCTCGTTTTTTGGACCCGCCTATCTGGTGAGTGTGGGATATATGGATCCCGGTAACTGGGCAACGGACCTTGCCGGCGGCAGCCAGTTTGGTTATAAATTGATCTGGGTGCTTTTAATGAGCAACCTTATGGCTTTGCTTCTTCAAAGCTTATCAGCTCGATTGGGGATTGTAAGAGGTCGGGATCTTGCTCAGGCAAACCGCGAGACGTATCCCAAAAGCATCAATTTTTGTCTATATGTACTTGCAGAAATAGCAATTGCCGCTACTGATCTGGCAGAAGTATTAGGGATGGCTATTGGCATCCAATTATTAACGGGCATTCCTTTGTTATGGGCCGTTTTAATAACTGTTTTAGATACCTTTCTGTTACTCTTACTGCAAAGATTGGGGATGCGCAAGATGGAAGCTTTCATTATTGCATTAGTAGCGATCATCGGCGTTTCCTTTCTGATCGAGATTATTATGGCAAAGCCTGATCTGGGCGAGGTGGCAACCGGATTCATTCCTTCTATCCCCAACAATACGGCCTTATATATAGCGATTGGCATTATTGGCGCAACGGTTATGCCCCATAATCTTTATTTACATTCCGCACTGGTACAGACCAGAAAAATCAAGCGAGATGAAAAGGGCATCAGGCGGGCACTTAAATTGAATTTCATTGATAGTGCGATAGCTCTGAATCTGGCCTTTTTTGTAAACGCCGCCATTCTGGTATTAGCTGCTACCGCCTTCTTTAAAACCGGTAGAACAGATGTGGCAGAAATCAGCACCGCCCACGAGCTCCTGAATGACATGCTAGGATCTAAATTGGCTCCCATACTATTTGCTGTTGCCTTAATTGCTGCCGGACAGAGCTCAACGGTTACCGGCACCCTGGCAGGACAAATCGTAATGGAAGGCTATCTCAGAATCCGGATCAATCCCTGGATTCGAAGGCTAATTACCCGCGTGGTTGCCATCGTCCCCGCTGTATTGGTTATTGTCATCAATGGAGAAAAAAATATCGATAATCTGCTTGTTCTAAGCCAGGTAATCTTATCACTTCAACTGGGCTTTGCTATTATCCCACTCATACATTTCGTTAGCGATAAAAATACCATGGGGATATTTAAGATCAAGCCTTTGACGCAAATTGCTGCCTGGCTTATAACGGCAATCCTGGTATATCTCAATTTAAGAATGGTTTCGGAGCAGGCCACACAATATTTCGTAACAAGTGATAATTTATTCTGGAAGCTCATAATTATCCTGGCCGGTCTACTTTTCATAACACTTTTG
>DATAHC010000015.1:0-6727 GCA_036263415.1 Flavisolibacter sp. | reverse complement strand
CTGAATGGCATCGACCAGATGATGGACCGCCTCGTAGTATTCCTGTTGAATAAGATAGGGCTTTGCGCTGTCCAGGATGGCAAGCGCCGTGATGTCGGGAATGTCACCTTCCAGATTGTGCCCTACTTCGAGCCGGTGTCTGCGATCATCAACCGCAGCTACATAGACCAATCCACGGAAGTTCTTACCTACTTTCCATTGATTCCCTACCTCCCTGGCATATTCTTCAATTTCCATTTTTACCGGCAATCGGTTAATCAGCAGAACGGCCAGCTGGACAGATGTAGTTTTTTCCAGATGAAGAATTTGTTCGTTCAATACCTGTACCTGAACTTCAGATAACCAACCCGTATAATCATTGACATAGGTGTTGGGCTTTGCTTTCGGTATCTGCGCAGCAACGAAGAAAGGCAGGAGTAGAAAAAGCAGTACGAAACGGATCATGTTTTGGCTGTGGCAATTGAACCTGCCGCGGCCAAAAGATAAGTACATTCAGTAAGAATACATAACAGCCTATCCGGCTTTCCGCACCAGCAGTTCCTTGATCTTATCGGAAAGGAAATGACCGAAGGGAGGATTGCTGTTGGACAGGATGATGACGAGGTAGCCCGACCGCTGATAGATATTCAGCTCATTGCATACATTCTCGAATCCGCCGCTGTGGCCTGTTATATGTTCCCTGCCCAACACCGTATGCTCGGTGCCATATCCATAAAAATCATTAGCGCGATAGGTAAGCAGGGTATCGGTATACTGGCCCAGCAGCTTTTTTCCCTGTAAGGCCTTCACAAAAAGCGTAAGGTCGTGAACCGTAGAGGTACCGGCACCGGCGCCAGAGCCGGCCTTCGTCTGCTTCATGCCTGCCGGCTGAAAAATATGCGTGGTGATATAGCTTTTATAATCCGTTCCCGACAAGCGCTCCACCAGGTAACCGAGCAGCTCATACCCGGTATTGCTATAACTCCAGTTCGTTCCCGGTGCAAAGCGCAGGGAGTCCTTTTCAAAATAAGAACGGAAGGAAGCACTTTCAGAAAGCAACGGTTCGTTCTTCCGTATGCTATCTATGGTCCTGGCAAAATCAGGGTCTTCAAAAAAATCGCCCATCCCGGACGTATGCGTCAGCAATTGGCGAATGGTAATGGACTGCAGTTTCTGGTTCTTCAGTTCCGGCAGTAACGATCCTACTGTAGATTCTATGGAAACCTTGCCCTCGCTGATCAGCTGCAGCACACTAATGCTGGTAAACAGCTTTCCTACCGATGCCAGGTCGAATGATTGTCCGGCGGTATTCATAACGCCTTTTGGATCTTTTCCGAAAGAACGGCTATACAGTACCGTACCCTTATGGGCCACATATACATTGCCGCTGAAGGGCATGTAGGCGGACTGGCGAGTAATATAACCCTCGATCTCCTTAGCCAGTTGAGTGCGCGTGCATTCCGGACCGCTTTGGAGCACGGCTTCCGTTACCCGCAGCATACCCATATGATGTTCCCTGAAGCGCTGTGCCGAATCAGTGAGCACAATGACCCGCCACCAGGTTTCAAATTGGGGCGTCTGCACCAGGGCTTCCGCTTCCTGATCTGACTTCACCGTGATGGCATGCAGCTTGATGGCGCCCAGGTGAGCCTGCTCTTCCTGCAGCTGATGCAGGAATTGTTGCGCCTTTTCCTCCCCCGGCTGCGCAGCGCGGATAAAGGCCAGCTGTCCGGCAGTGTCCCTGGCATTATAAAGATCGATCAGCTGTTCCGTGAGTCTGGTCAGCCGTTCCTTCTGGTAGCTGGTCTGGCTGAAAAGGAACAAAGGAAAAAGAAGTAGAACAGTTAGTTTCAGCGGCTTCATTCTGGTTGTATTGCAACATAGGACTACAGCCAATTTATACAGGTTACACACCCACCCGATTTTTTTGAAGCTGCTGTGTTAAAGTCCTTTTAATAGTGAGCTTACCTATAGGCCGCCTTGGCTGCCCTTGGTAATTTTAAATCAGCCTCGAATAACGATCTAAAACCTGCTAGTATGAAATCAAAACATCTACTCACCACCCTCTCTTTTACCTTGCTCCTCCTCTCCTGTTCTCCTGTTATTTATTATCTGGGCGACAATTACGATCCCACTTCGAATGTGGAGGTCTTCTACGATGCCGCACAGGTAAAGAAAGAATACAGGGTAATGGGCCATATGACCAAAGAGATCTCGCTGCGCTCCGAGTCAGACAAAAAAGCCATGGTAAAGGAAGCGCAGAAGCGAGGGGCAGACGGCATTATCTTCTCCGACCTGTCCATGTCCGCTGATAAGAAATCCGAACAGGTATCGGTAAAGGCGGAGCTGATCAAATACCTATGAATGTCAGATGTCAGATTTCAGATATCAGATTTTTGGCTGCTGTCAGATTTTTGATCTCTGATGTTTGTTTGCTGATTGCTGTTTATTGTTTACTGATCACTGATTACTGATTCATTCAGGAAGCTCCCTAAAAAAAGAACTGATGAGCAGAAGAAATTTCCTTCACTATTCATCAGTTCCCTGTTCCTTGTTCGATATTCTCACAGCAGCTTGTCCGGTGTGATCGGCAGATCGCGTACGCGTTTGCCGGTGGCATTGAACACGGCATTGGCTACTGCAGGCGCCATGCCGATCAGCGAGATCTCGCCGAGTCCTTTTGAACCCATCGGATTGGTATAGGGATCTTTTTTGTTCACGAACAACACTTCAATATCCGGAATATCGGCATTCACCGGCACATGATAGTCGGCCAGGTTATTATTGATGGGACGGCCAAAGCGATTATCGATCACCAGGTCTTCCATCAGGGCCATACCAATACCGCCTACGGCGCCCCCCTTGATCTGGCTTTCGGCGGTCTTCGGGCTCACGATGGTGCCGGCGTCGGCACAGCACACCACACGGCTGATCGCCACCCTGCCGGTAAGCGGATGAACCAGCACTTTGATGAAATGCACAGAAAAGGAATACATGGAATATTTCTGCTGCTCCGGTCCGCCTTTCGATTCCCGCGTCAGCTCGAGGTTTTGCAGGTTGTTCTGCTTGAACAGATCGGCATAGGAAACTTTAACGGAAGGATCTTTCACCAGGGATACATACCCATTGGCAAAGCTCAGTTCTTCCGGCTTCACACTGTGCACGTTCGCGGTATGAAAAACAGAGCCCTCGCCAGAGGCCAGTTCGGCAATCTTTTGCTTCAGCTCATTACACACTTCCTGAACAGCGGAGCCTACGGAAGATGTAGTGGCCGAGCCACCCTGCGTGGGACCCGGCGGTAAACCGGTGCTGCCCATCTGAATGGTCACATTCTTTTGCTGCAGCCCCATAGCATCGGTAGCCACCTTGGTCATCATGGTAGCGGTGCCGGGACCCATATCGTTGACAGAGCATTGTAGTACCAGATGACCATCGGCCGTAAACCGGGCTTTTACAGTAGCCGGAGCGCGGAAGGCTCCAAAGGAGCCGGTACCCATGCCATAGCCTACCAGCCAGTCCCCTTCTTTCAAGGTCCCCGGCTGCTTCGCCCGGTTGCTCCAACCAATGCGTTCCGCACCGAGCTGATAACAGTCTTTCAGGTATTTACTGGAAAAAGGCTTGTTGCGTTCCGGGTCGGTATCGGCATGGTTGCGGATGCGGAACTCGATCGGGTCGAGACCGAGCTTAAAGGCCAGTTCGTCCATCGCCGACTCCAGCGCAAAGCAACCCGTTGCTTCGCCTGGACCCCGCATCCAGATGGGTGTTACAACGTCGAGCGGTACAATCTTATACCGGGTTGTTACGTTCGGACAGGCATAGAGAAATTTGGATACGTTCACCGTGGCTTCGGTGAATTCCTCGTAGGAAGACGTATGTCCGGTCGCTTCATGTGTCAACCCGGTCAGCACACCATCGGTGGTAGCCCCTAGGCCAATCTTCTGAATCGTGGCCGGCCTCGATCCGACATTGGTAAACATCTGTTCCCGCGTGAGCATCAGCTTCAGCGGGCGGCCGATCTTTTTCGCGCCGATCATGGCAGCGATCTCGTAAGGCCAGGTACGCAGGGCCATGCCAAAGGCTCCGCCTACATGCTCTGCGTGAACGGTTATATTTTCTTTCTTAAGCTTAAAAGCATCTTCGATTGATTCCTGTGTATCATTTACGCCCTGGGTCTTGGTATATACCGTGATCCTGTCTTCCCCTTCCCATTTGGCGATGATACTTCCCATTTCCATTGGGTTGTGCACTTCTATCGGCTGCGTGTAGCTGACCTCGATAAATACGGGCGCTTTTTTATACGCATCCGGTTCGCCTCTTTTATAATCTTCAAAGCGCGGACCTGTTGGACGCTTCGCCTTTTCCAGGCTGGCCTCCATATCGGTATGCGCGGCTTCTTTGGTATATTTTGCCCGGATCAACGAAGCAGCATATCGCACACGCTCATAGGTGTCTGCAATGACCAGTGCCACCGGGTGATCGTAATAAAGAATTTCATTATCGGAAAAAATGCGCAGGGGATGTCCGCCTGCGGGTGGTTTGGAAGGGTCCTTCCCGGTTTGCCAGCCCGGCACTTTCGGTGCATTGAGATATGTGATCACGGCCAGCACGCCGGGAGCCCGCTCTGCGGCTTTGGTATCGATGGACTGAATCCGCCCTTTGGCAATCGTACTGCCCACCAGGAAGCCAAAAGCCGTATTCGCCTCTTTATATTCCGCTGCATAGGTAGCCGTTCCCGTTACCTTGGCCCTGCCGTCTACGCGATCGTCCGGAGGAGGTACCAGCAAAGGGCTGTCGAAAAAGAATGCATCCATGAGTTTTATGATTTGGCCGAGGCCAGTTTTAATGCTTCAACAATAGAATTCGGAGCCAGCTTCAGCTTGAAATTATTATAGCCATAGCCTTTGGCGTTGCGCAGGGCCAGCTGAGCGGCCTGCCTGAAATTTTCCTCGGTGGCGGACTTGCCCCTGAGGAAGTTTTCCGCTTCCATCAGCCTCCAGGGCTTGTGCGCCACACCACCCATGGCCAGGCGGACCTCCCTGATGGAATCATTTTGAAGATCGAGGGCCGCCGCGACCGATACCAATGCAAAAGCATAGGATGTGCGGTCTCTTACTTTCAGGTAGTGCACCTGTTTTTTGAAGGCGGGAGCCGGCAGTTCCACCGCTGTGATCAGCTCTCCTCTTTCCAG
Organism: Flavisolibacter sp.; assembly: GCA_036263415.1. GTDB lineage: Bacteria > Bacteroidota > Bacteroidia > Chitinophagales > Chitinophagaceae > Flavisolibacter. The sequence continues at coordinate 1,560 of DATAHC010000015.1, read as the reverse complement.
GGTAGTATCTTTTTGCGGCAGGTCGCCGGGTAAACGGTGAAATTCACTGAAGGGAATGCGTCGCTCGCCTTTCGGGCCGGTCACCAGCACCACGGCATCGAGGGCTACCAGGGCCACGCACATATCGCTGGGATGCACAGCGATGCATTTCTCCGATGCACCGAAGATCGCGTGCATTCTGTTGAAGCCTTTCAGTGCCCCGCAACCAGTCCCGGGTTCGCGCTTATTGCAGGGCATGTCCGGATTATAGAAATAAGGACATCGGGTCCGTTGCATCATATTACCGCCCACCGTGGCCATGTTCCGGATCTGTTGCGAGGCACCGGCCTTCAGGGCCAGTGACAGCAAAGGATACTCCTTTACCACCAGATCGTTTTCCGCCACGTCACTATTCAGGGCAAGAGCCCCGATGGAAATTCCCATTTTGGTTTCATGGATCTCCCGGAGCGGCACATTGGTAATATCCACCAGCTTTTGCGGATTCAGCACGCCCTTCTTCATCAGGTCTACCAGGTTGGTGCCTCCCGCAACGAACTGTGCATTGGTATCTTTTGAGAGGGCATCAATCGCTGCGGCGGTCGTCCGTGCCCTGACCAGTTGAAAGTCGATCATAATTTCTGCCCTCCTTTTTTAACATCGGCAACGGCTCTTACAATATTGGAGTACGCACCGCAGCGACAAATATTACCACTCATATATTCCCGTATATCCGCATCGGTGTCGGCATGGCCTTCACGGATACAGGCTACCGCCGACATGATCTGTCCCGGCGTGCAATAACCGCACTGAAAGCCATCATGCTTGATGAACGCTTCCTGCATCGGGTGCAGCTGGTCGCCATTGGCCAATCCTTCGATCGTGGTGATCTTCCTGCCTTCCTGCATGGCGGCGAGTGTGAGGCAGGACAATACCCTGCGGCCGTCTATATGCACAGTGCAGGCACCGCATTGCCCATGATCGCAACCCTTCTTGGTACCGGTGAGCTGTAGCTGTTCGCGCAGCAGATCGAGCAAGGTAGTACGGGGTTCGATAGACAGCGTATGCTGTTTGCCATTGATCTCAATTGAAACAGGTACCTTTTCAAAAAAGGCAGCTGCCTTTTCATCCCATTCCTCCGCAGCTGCTTTCAGAATGGTGGGGGGAGTCAGTGCCAGTGCCGCCAGCAGGGATGATTGCTTCAGAAAACCACGGCGGGCTTCATGAAGTTTTTCCGACTGGTTACCGGACTGAACTTCAGGCTCTTTTTTAGCCATATAGTATGTGTTGGAGATTAGGTACTGAAGATAGGGAAAGATGGCAGATTTAAGATGTCAGATTTCAGATGTTAGATGTCAGATTTAAGGTTGACCACTAGTGTAACAGTTTTTGTTTAGCCCTTGCTACTTATCATTTAGTATTCATTACTCACTATTGACTATTCACTGTTGACCATCCCCTACCACGCCCAGCTCGATCGTACTGTGATGAATGTTGGCATGCAGCAGTTCGTGCTTGATCTTGTCTACTGCCACCATCATCTGTTCCAGGGTGAGCGTGCTGTCAAACATGACCTTTGCCGTC
>DATAHC010000014.1:0-6500 GCA_036263415.1 Flavisolibacter sp. | reverse complement strand
CAGTGCACCGGCTGCATCACCAGTGCGCATTTTAGCTTCAGCAACCATCAGGACTGCATCGGCATAACGGAAGATCATCAGCCAGTTTCCGGCCGGACCGCCATAATAGTTCTTACCGGAAGCAACACCAGTAAAATCAGGAACATATTTTACAACGCGGATACCGGTTACCTCCAGGTTCGAGCCCAGCTCGATCATGTTGGCAGCGATCTCCGGAGTATAGGCAAGTGGTGCACCCTTCCTGTCTTTCAGGGCATCGCCGTTCTCGTTGAACTGCTGGCCTACCAGGAAGCCGGGACGGATACCGGAATAAGGCGTAGAGTAAAAATTCCACCTGCGTCCGATCCTTTTATCGATCAGCGTATCGGAATTCGCATAGGTGGTTGGGGTAACCGCACCAAACGTATTATAGAAATCGCTCAGTGTAGAGAAACCGTTCCAGCCTGCGTTCGGATTGTTCGGCGTATAAGAATTGTAGTGCAGGGTCATGTTCCAGCGGGCTTCGATACCTCCGTGGTTCACGCTGACACCGGATGCATTCGGATAGGCAAAGATGCCTTCTTTGTTATTTCCGTTAACGGCGTTGAACTGGTCGAAGTACTCGGTCAGATAACCATATTTACCACTGGAGATCAGCTGGTTGCCCAGGGTGATCACCTGGTTCATATCGGCAGCATCGAATGTGGGAGCCGCACGGTTGATAAACGCCCCTCTGTTGAGGTAGCAGCGCATCAGCAGGAACTTGGCCGCATCGGGGCTGGCAAGTGTCTGTCCGTTGGCAGCTGGAAGATCGGGCAGGATGGCAGTCAGTTCATCGATGATGAATTTGATGCCTTCTGCTCCGGCTTTTACTTCTGGTGCGTTCAGCAGGTTATCGCCCGGGTTTCTGAACGGATACTGTCCGTACAGGTCCAGCAGGTGATACAGTGCCATGGCTCTCAGGAAACGGGCTTCGGCTGCCTGTGATTTGGAGGGTTTGAAACCCAGCACATTCGTGGCATCGAAGTTCATTTTATTCAGGCCGTTGAACACGTTCAGGATCTGTCCGTGGTTGGCATTCCAGTCGTGGCTGTGCAGTACGCGCCAAACGCCGTTATCATCCCAGTCACCACCTCTGGTAGGAACCAGAGATTCGTCGGTGGTGTTCTCCTGGAGGGAGAACAGCAGATCCTGTGAGAAGAAGGGGCCGGCGATATCGGCATAAGCAGCTTTCAGCAGCAGATCGGTACCGGCAGCGCCCAGTGAAGAGGCGGCCTGCTGGCTCGTCAATGTGCTTTCTAATCCTTCATCCAGCTTTGTACAGCCAGCGGCCAGTACAAAGAAGGGAAGAATGAATCGGGTCAATTTTTTATTAGGTGTCATACTAGTTTATTTATACGCTAATTATTTATACACTACAGTGAAAAGTTAAGTCCGAAGGTGATGCTACGTGGCGTTGGATAAGGCACGTACTCGATAGAGCGGGAAGGATAGGCATTGCTGCTCTTGTCGATGTTTACTTCCGGATCGAAACCTGTGAATTTGGTGAATACAAGCAGGTTATTTCCGCTGATGAAGGCGCTCAGGTTTTTAACATAGCGACCTAAATTGCCAACATTATAACGAAGTGTTGCATTTCTCAGCTTCACATAGTCACCTTTTTCAAGGAAACGGGTAGAGGCACCTACACCGGAGCTTTTAGACTCACCGGAATTGAAGGCAGCCTGGTCGATATTTCTACCTGTAGTGATACCATTGATGTTTGTAACGGATGTAGCGGTGTTGTTATAGATCATATAACCAAACGCGCCGCCGGCATTGATGCTAAGCGTCAGCTTATTGTAACGCAGAGAAGTGCTGATACCTAACAGGGAATGCGGGTTGGGGTCTCCGGCGAATACGGGATCGTTACCGATGATCTGGTTGCCACTGGCATCAAATCCGCCGAATGGCTTCAGGTAGTAAGCGTTCACGGGCTGGTTATTGGCAATAACCTGCGCCAGTGTTCCGGATACACCCTGTCCGTCGATCGTTGCGGTATTGATCTGAAGCGGCAGTCCTGTATTCACATCAAGGAAATTAGAGATCATGTTCTTGTTGTAGGAATAGTTCACATTGAAATCCCAGTTCAGTTTGCTGGAGTTTACAATGGTAGCTCCCAGGGCAACTTCAAAACCTTCGTTGGTCAGGTCGGCAGGAAGGTTGATGAAATAAGTTGCGTTCGGAGCCGGCTGAATGGAGTTCGTCTGGAACAAGATATCAGTGGTCTTCTTCTTATAATAATCCAGTGAACCATAAATGCGACCTCTGGCAAAACCGAAGTCAGCACCTACGTTGAAAGAAGTGGTAGGTTCCCATTTCAGGTCAGGATTCGCAACAATAGTCTGGGATGCAGAGTTGTAGGAACCTAAGCTGAATTGCTCCTGGGAAGCACCGGCAGGAAACTCCTGGTTACCGGTAATACCCCATGAAGCTCTCAGGGCCAGGGCGGAGAATAACGTGCTGGACTTCAGGAAGTCCTCGTTAGAGATCTGCCATTTGGCACCGATGGATGGGAAATAACCATAACGGTTGTTCTTACCGAATTTGCTGGAACCGTCTGCACGGATCGTACCGGTAAGGAAGTATTTGTCAGACAGGCCAAAGTTTACACGGGCAAAATAAGACTGGATCTCAGTCAGTGGGTTCGTGAAGGAACCGTAAGGTTGCTGTGTGCTGGCGTTTGACATGATGCTGGTATACGGAATAGATACGCGGTTGGACTGATTCAGGTTGGTATTGAAACCGCTGGCGCTGATCGCTCCAACTCCGTATTGCGATTTCCAGTACTCATAACCGGCAAGGGCATCCAGCGTAAGGCTGCTGGAAAGATTGGCCCTGTAATTCAGGGTATGGGTAAAGGTTTGAGAAGTCAGCTGGGCATTGGCAATAACGGCATTACCTTGTCCGGACAAACCAGGGAAACCTTCCAGGAAGCCTTCCACATTGATCAGACGCTGACCGGTACCATGGTTGATACCATACAGGAAGCGATATTCCAGGTTATTCGTGATCTTATAACCGGCAGTAATGCTTCCCAGGAACTCGTTCACATCACTTTTATCGGAGAACGCATCGCTCAGGGCCAGTGGATTGGCTGTACCGTATTTGTTCAGTACATATAAACCACCTGCATCGAAGAAAGGCTGCGTAGGATTCCAGTTCAGTGCGGCTGTGATGAGGTTACCGGTAGATCCGGCATTGTTGGAAGTGCTGGTCACATCTTCTGTATAGTGACCCGCGATCAGGTTGAAATCGAAGCTTAATTTATTATCCAGGAATTTGTACTGACCTCCGAAAGAACCCAGGTATTTGTCCAGGGCTGTTTTTTTCAGGAAGCCTGCATTCTTGGAACCGAGGAAAGAAGCTCTGAACTTGCCGGTCTCTGAGCCGCCACTGAAGGCAAGCGCATAGTTCTGGCTGAGCTTGTGTTGCGTGATCTCGTCCAGGGCATTCACATCTCCACCCGCATCCAGTGTGGCAGGCAGGGAATATTTTTTAATGCCTTCGCGGAACTGAGAAGCACTCAGCACTTTGTATTTCTGCATGTAGCCCACGTTAGAACTCCAGTTAGCACCTACTTCGATCCTTGTTGGACCGGCAATGGCTTTCTTGGTCGTCATAACGATGACTCCATTCGCACCTCTTGAACCATAAATGGCAGTAGCGGAAGCGTCTTTCAGAACGTCCACCTGAGCAATGTCATTCGGGTTGATGAAAAGGAGCGGATTGGAGGTAGGGGTAGAACCGAACGCTGTTCCGGCTTCCGGACGAGCTGTACGGCCATCCAGAGGCACTCCGTCAATTACATATAACGGTGAGTTACCCGCGCGGATGGAGGTATTACCTCTGATTTTGATCGTAGTAGCGGCACCAGGCTGTCCGCTGTTGGCAGTGATTTCCAGACCGGGAACCTTGTTCTGCAGCAACTGGTCAGGTGCTGTGATAAAGCCCTGGTTGAAATCTTTGGCTTTTACGGAAGCGATAGAGCCCGTTACATCTTTTCTTCTGGCGGTACCATAACCGATCACAACAACCTCAGAGAGGTTATTGTCGGCGGCTGCCATGGAAGCGTTCACAGATGATCCTGTTCCAACAGGCATTTCTACTGCCGTGTAACCAACGGATGAGAATACAAGCGTACTGCCTTCAGCAGCATTGATCTTGTACGTACCATCTGCATCGGTCTGCGTGGAGGTAGAAGTCCCTTTAACAGTGACAGTTACGCCAGCAACACCTTTACCGGTCTGATCGGTAACGGTACCTGTGATAACCTTCTGTGCTAATAACGATTGTAGACAAAAAAGTAAGGCAACTACGAGCGTAGTCCATTTAGGATTTAGCAAAATTCGCATAGCAGTATTTTGTGTTATGAATACACAAATTAATATTTTTTTAAGATTTGCAAAGTTTTTTTGTGAAACGGGCTAAAAATTTTTAGGTAGATAACCTTATCACAATTACAGGGTTAGACTCTACGCGGATAAATGTTCAACCCCTTCAGGAGCCCTAAGCCGGGAAAGTAAAACAGGAAGTTTTAGAGATAGACGCAGGAAAAGTATAGGCGTACAAGGTTGTCTGTACAAGGTCCCAAGGCTGGCTTTTAAGATCTATCTTATTGATAAATAAATGATTAAGACACAATATAGTGTGGTTACGTAACTGTGTAGCGACCTCATGAACGTATCGCCGCCTGGTTTCTCCGGAGCCGGAATGCCTCCTATAAAAAACACAACAGCCTGAGGATCAATTCCGCAGGCTGTTGAAATAGGTTATAAGTGCTTTAAAATGCCCGTTTTTTAAACATATAGTAAAACTTCAGGTATACCCCATTGCTCCAGCCAAACCCATCCTGGGTCGGATACTCTCCTCCCCCGCTTTCCAGGTGAATATTCTCCACGTTATACTTCTCCAGCATCTTTCCTGTAGCGGCAAACACCCTTTCGTTAACGGCCATCCAGCGCTCGGCACTGGTCTTGGCGAGATCGTCAAAATGATAATTCAGCAGCCCCTGTACGCCCACATACTGCAGCGGCGCCCATCCGTTCGGAGCATCCCATTGCTGGCCTGTATGATAAACCGTACTGGCCAGCCCGCCATCTTTCAGGAATTTTTCCTCGATCTGTTTCTTCACATCAACAGCCTGCTCTTTGGTAGCCAGCTGCACAAAAAGCGGCATGGTGCCTGCCAGTGACCAGCGGTCGGTGGTATGCTTTTGCCGGAAATCGTAATCGAAGAAATAGTGAAGTTTGGCATTCCAGCAATACTTACTGATCGTAGCCTTGCGTTTCTCGGCGCTTTTCGTGTAAAAATCCGCCTTCTCTTTCAGGCCCATGGATTTTGCCGCCTTTGCCAGTATGGTTTCATAAGCGTAAAGCAACCCGTTCAGGTCAACCGGTGCGATATTGCTGGTCTCGATCGTATTCAGATGCATGGTGTCGCCAAACCAGCGGGAACTGAAATCCCAGCCGCTTTCGGCACCGCCCCGGAGATTGCGGAAAACCATCCCGTCTTTGCGAGTGTATTCCTTGCTGGTCTTCAGGTCTTCGGCATACGACTCCTGGCGGGGCGCATCGATATCATCCCAGTACCGGTTCAACAGCGATCCGTCGGGCATGCGTACCAGTCGCCGGTATTCTCCTTTGGCTTTGGCTGTTGTGATGCCATCCATCCAGAAGGCATATTCTTTTTCCATGGCCGGGAAAAACTTCCGGTAGGTCGAATCGCCATTCTTGCTGTGAAGCAGCTCCACCATCAGGGCAAAATAGGGTGGCTGCGAACGACCCAGGAAATAATTACGATTACCGTTAGGGATATGTCCATACGTGTCGATCAGGTACTGGAAATTGGTGATCATATTCTCGATCAGGTCATACCGGTTGGTGACCGCCAGACCCTGCATGGTAAAATAGCTGTCCCAGTAATAGATCTCGCGGAAGCGGCCACCCGGCACAATATAGGAACCGGGCAACGGAAGCAGGGAGCTGTATTGCGTACTGGAATCTGCCTTTCGGGTCAGTACATCCCAAAGTTCTTCCAGGTGTCCGATCAGGGAATTATTGCCCTTTACTTTCACATTGGGCACTACCGGCGGATTGAAATTTTCCAGCACAAAGGCTTTCAGATCGAAGCCTTCTTTGCCTTTCTCTTCGGCATATTTTTTCAGGATCACCTCCGGAACGTATTTCGGAACGGCATCTACAAAAGTCTTGTTATCGGGAAATATGCGTTTGGTCTGAACATCAATGAAGAGCTGGCCCCAGAGTTTATCCGGCGTTTCCACCGTTTGTGCCTTTAGTTCAGCCAGGCTGGTTCCGGCCAGCAGGAAAAGAAGTAATTTTTTCATAAGTGGTGTTTGAATGGCGACCGCCTGTAAGATATAAAGATATAGGGTATGTAGGTATCGGGCCGATGACAGGAACGGAAAAAGGCTCCCTGCGGAGCCTTTTAAGAAAAAAATAAGAAGCTGTTATAACACGAAT
>DATAHC010000013.1:0-4752 GCA_036263415.1 Flavisolibacter sp. | reverse complement strand
AGCCCGGACTGGTACCCCAGCGAGTAGCAGCCGTATAATAAGACAGTGGTAATTCAAACGTACGGTTGCCGTTCCAGTAGAGAGCGGTCTGTGCATGCTGACCACCAAAAACAATATCGAACCGGTGCGCTTCCCTTTCTTCCCCATTTCTGTAAACCGCCTGGTAAAAGCCGCTGTCGCGCTGTTGCATTTCGATATAGGTGCTGTCGTTGTAATGAAAGCGGTTGGTTCCCGGCTTAAAGCTGCCTTTCAAATAGGCTTCGGAGGCCTCGCGGGTGGATTGAAAATGAGCTGTTTTGCTATAGGCATCATATTCCGGTTGATGGCATTTCCGGCAAGTGGCCGAACCTGCATAGGCAGCGCCCCGGGGATCGCTTGAAGTCCTCTTCTGCTCCGTACAGTTGTAAAAGCCTGCAATGGAAAGCAGAAGTACTAATGAGAGGTATAAGGCTTTTCTGTTCTGTTTCATTTGCAGCGACCCCAGTCCCTTTTTAAGGTCGCTATATTACAGCTTTTGCGCTGATCGTTGTTGCGTATCGGCGTGATTCTTTCCGCCGGATAAAAATTCTTACTTTAACCGTACCAATTCTTTGCTTATGATCTCTCCTGCCCCCACTCCAGAAGCCTATATAGAAAGCCTGCCACCGGACCGAAAAGCTGCCATGACTACCTTACGCCATACGATCAAAAAGCATCTTCCCGAAGGCTTTGAGGAATGCATGTCCTATGGTATGATCGGGTATGTGGTGCCGCATACGCTTTACCCAGCCGGCTATCATTGCAATCCCAAACTCCCTTTAAGCTTCTTAAGTATCGCCTCCCAAAAAAACTTCATTGCCGTGTATCATATGGGTCTCTACGCCGATCCCCATTTATTGAACTGGTTCCAGGAAGCTTATAAAACCGGGAGCAAGGCGAAGCCAGATATGGGCAAGAGCTGCCTGCGGTTTAAAAAGCCGGAACAGATCCCTTATGAACTGATCGGTGCGCTCTGTACCAAAATGACCGTGGCTCAATGGATCGAGGTGTATGAGAAGATCCTGAAGAAATAACCGTTCATTGAATAAGTAAAGGAAGGCCGCGGGCACCTTCCTTTCTGCTGATCGCTATAAAGGCCGCAATGCATTTTCAAATACATACTTTCCGACCTTCCTGCCCATCTCTTCTCCCTTCTCCACCGCATTCCTGAAATGGAAGCCTACATAGATCCGTGAAAGCGATACTTCCGAAGCCGCCTGGGATAAACTGGTAAAGGTTCTGGTAACACCTGCCAATGTGGGACTTGTCAGTGTGAACCGGAAGTCGTCTTTTTTAAAGTACTGCTTCAGCAACTCCGCTGCAGCGCCACCATCGGCAGCATGATTGGAAGGGTAGTCCGGAGCCGGCGGCGTTGGCGGCGCCAGGTTGATCCATGTTGGGTCGGCAGCCGTTTCCGGATTGCCATCCTGATCGGCCAGCCGGATGGCCGAGATCGGGCGCCAGAAGTTATAGAACAATTTTGCATCGAAAGCAGCAATGTTGGCATCTGCCTCGGCTATATGTACCAGGGCCAGGAGCCTGGCTGTTTCCCAGCCTTTCAATGCTTTCTGTTTGATCAGTTCCCTGGCTACACGATTCCAGCTGGACGGCACATTCTCCAGCCAGAAAACACCCAATTGCGTCTGATCGGCCGTTCGCTTCGGGCAGGTAGCGCAACCCATCGTCTTTACTTCATTCAGATCAGCAGCATACGATGCTCCAGTCAGCGCATACGGCGCCGGAGGCCGGAAGGCGGCTGCCTCCTTCAGTGAAAAAGGCTTTACCTTTCCCCATCCCGGCAAGGCAACGAACCCTGTGGCATCGAAAGGCGGCGTAGAGCGGTACACGCCCGGTGCCGTACCCTGAACCACTGAATATTGAGCCGTAGCAGCACCATCGGTAAGGCGACTGGCCAACATCATAGAAGCCGCCTTTGCACCCAGCTCAATCCCCCTGTTTTTGGAATTCCCTTCCTTAATTACCGACAGGCAGGCATTCAATAAGCTATCCGCGTAGGCCTTTTGCAAGGGCAGCAAGGCAACGATCATATCATGGGCCGCCTGTGAAACCGCCGCATCGGGGCTGGCGTCTTTCTTTTCCGGTTCGGAGAAGGCATAGGTTCCATATCTCTTTACGATATTATTCAAGGCATCATGGACCGCCCCATTGATCATGGCATAGACCCTTGATTCAGCCATTGGTGTGGCGCTTCCCCCCTTTACCGCTGTGGTGGCAGCCGCCTGGTTCCACAATAAAACCATATCATTTCCATAGGTGTCGGCAATTGAATTTTCAGGCTCCTTCTCCTTATTACAGGAGCTAAAGAACCCAATCAGTAAAAGCAGTTTCAGAGGCCCAATCATTTTCATATTATTTCATTTGAAGGCCCAAACTAGACCATCAGGAAAAGGCTTTTCATTAAAAAAGACCGGCTGAGAACGGCGGTGAACATACAACCTGATACCGTTGCCCAATAACCGTATGCCCAACCGGCTGCTGTCTGTCTTCCTTAAACTGTTGTTCGTCGCCAAACTTTCATCGGTGAAAGGATTGGTGTACTTTGGACGTGGCTACATTGCATGAAAAAGGCAAACCCAGTCCCAACTTTCAACAGGGTATTAACCCGCGTGCTGCTCCATATCTGCTTCTGGATACTGGTGGTGTGCTATTTTGCGTGGGGATTTGGCTTCAGTGTTAACCTGAAGGCATCTTTTCTGAATGCCCTGCTGTTTCTTCCGGGCCATATGATCATGGTCTATTCCTTGCTTTACGTACTGACACCCCGCTACCTGGTGAAGAAAAAGTACCTCGCTTTTGCGTTGGGCTTCCTGGTCACAACAGGACTTTGTGCAGGCTATGCCGCCCTTGCCAATATTGCCCTGACGATCAATAAGGAACAGTTCAGAGGCGTGAAGCTGGATACCGGACGAAACATCCTTCCCTTTATCCATGTAGCCGGAATTGCCTTTTCCATTAAACTCCTGAATTACTGGAATCTTCAGAAACGGCAAACCATAGAGGCGCAGCGGGAGCAGTTAACCACAGAGCTGGAGCTTTTAAAGGCCCAGATCCATCCGCATTTCCTGTTCAACACCCTGAATAACCTGTATGCCTATACGCTGGAGCAATCGGATAAAGCTCCTGAAATTGTACTGAAACTCTCGGCGCTGCTACGCTTCATGATCTATGAAAGCAAGGCGCAGCGAATACCCTTACATAAGGAACTATCCGTTCTGCAATCCTACATCGATCTGGAGAAACTGCGTTACGGCAAGCGGCTGGATGTTTCGTTCGTATGCCGGGGCGTAACCGAACAGCAACGTATCGCTCCCCTACTGTTGCTACCCTTTCTTGAAAACGCCTTCAAACATGGAACCAGCCGGCAGATTGACCAGTGCTGGATCAGCTTCGACCTGTTCCTGGATGAGAACCAGCTGCAGTTCAAACTGATCAACAGCATTGAAAAGACCGATCGTCCGGCGTCATCCACAGAAGAAGGAGGGCTGGGCCTGCAGAATGTAAGGAGAAGGCTGGCGCTCTTATATCCGGGAGCCCATCATATGGAGATCCTGGAGCAGGAAGAGGTATTTATAGTGAACCTGACACTTGATCTGGAACCCGCTACCCTTTCCCTTCTACCGGAAGTATCCTTCAATCCATCAATTGAACAAAAGTATGATCTGGAAGTGCCTTATCGTGGATGACGAGCCGCCTGCCATAACGGTGCTTGAAAAATTCGTGGGCATGACCGACAGCCTGAAGCTTTCGGGCTCCTGCAGCAATGCCATAGAAGCCCTGAAATGGCTGAAGAAAGAACCTGTAGACCTTCTGTTCCTCGATATACAAATGCCCCAGCTGAGCGGAACCAGCTTTCTGAAGACCCTTTCGCATCCTCCCAAGGTGATCTTCACTACCGCATACAAAGAATATGCTATGGAAGCATTTGACCTTGATGCCGTAGACTATTTACTAAAGCCTATTTCACTGGAGCGCTTTCTAAAGGCAGTGAATAAACTTACACAGGGGGAACCCAGGCAGCAGGAGCAGGCCAGCGTTCCGGAGAAAAGCGGCTTTGTCTATTTCAGGGTACAGCGGAAGATGGTGAAGGTGTACCTTGACGATATCGTATACATCGAAAGCATCAAGGACTATATCAAGGTTTACCGCGAATCGGGTCCTGCCCTGATCGTGAAGCAATCCATCACCACCCTGGAAGCTATGCTACCCGTTTCCATATTCGTCAGGATCCATCGCTCCTATATCGTTTCGTTACAAAAGATCACTGCTTTTACCGCACAGGATGTTGAGGTGGGGAGTACGGAAATCCCTATCGGAAGGTCGTATAGCGGGGTATTGAAACACCTGATGTAGGCGCTCACCTTCCATTCACAACTGCAAACAGGACATTCGTCACATTTTGTTGCAGGAAGCAGCCTACTACACAAATCTTTGCCGTGTATGAAACTACTATCTATTGCGCGGTTCCTTTTACCAGCTTGTCTCTTTTGCCTCAGCTTTACGAGTTTTGCTCAAACCGAAGTGAAGATCCGGGGGAAAGTAACGGATGAAAACGATAAGCCTCTCACCTCCGTAACCGTCTCCCTTTTGAAGGCGGCCGACTCTTCACTCATTAAGGTGGCCCTTACCGATGCAAGCGGCGTTTATGAATTTACCGGCAGCAAGGATGGTCAGTACCTGACGAGTGTGAGCTCCATTGGCTTCTCTACCCTATAT
>DATAHC010000012.1:0-4035 GCA_036263415.1 Flavisolibacter sp. | reverse complement strand
GGTTTGAAAATAACGGATGAATCAATTCCTGTACAGTTAATTGCGATTGATAGGGATCAGTATGCGCAGGCTGAATCCTTTTCCAGGCTCTGTTTCAATATGCAGATCACCGTTAAAAAGCCGTAGCCGTCCCTGCATGTTCTTAAGCCCGATTCCCTTTTCCGATACATTCGGCGCCATACCGATGCCATCATCGGAGATCAGCATTTCAAAAACATTTTCTGCTGTGGTAAGGAAAAATAAAACCGACTGGGCGCCGGAGTATTTTATGATATTGGTGCATTGCTCCTGGGCAATACGGTAAGCCGCCAGCTTTCTCGATTCATCCAGCAGCGCCTCATTGAAATCCGGCTGTTGCAGGTGAACCTTGATACCCTTTGTTTCCAGCATGGGCGTTACCAGCCGGGTCAGCTGATGCAGGAAGTTCTGGTCCGTAAAATCAGGGGTAACCAGTTCATGGGCCAGTTTGCGGTTCTCCGCTAAAGCCCTTTCCAGGTTCTCAATGGATTTGAGTAATAAAGGCCTGGCCTGTTTCGGATCATCTTTTGCAAGGTTAAGGGTGAGGGTAGTCGCTGTAATGATCTGGTTAACGTTATCATGCAGCTCCTGTCCGATGTGGGTGCGTTCCTTTTCCTGCGCTGATAAGGCTGTAGCGGTAATCTCGATCTGTTGCCGGCGTTCCCGCTCAAACAATTCTTTTTCCAGCTTCTTACGCTCACTGATATCCCTGATAAAAATCGACAACCCTTCCGGCGAAGGATAGATATAGTTCTCCTGCCAAAGGTTCAGTGGTTCATAATAATCGATATTGCTGATGAAACGTTGTTCGTTCATGGCTGTCTGAAAGGCTTTATAGGTGGTGGATCCTACTGCTTCCGGAAATTCTTCCCAAACATTTTTTCCTATAAGCGTAGCCGGGTCTCTTTGTACCAGTTCGCCCACTTTCTGATTGGCGTAGATATAGCAGAAATTTCGATCCAGTGCTATGAAGCCGTCGGTGATTCGTTCCAGAACGTCCCGGTACTGTGATTCGCTTTCCTGTGCCTTCTGCGACGCTTCCCGTTCCCTGGTAATGTCATGAAAATAGATGGAAAGGCGATTGGGGGTGGGATAGATCACGGCTTCCAGCCACCGGTTTAGAACAGGTGAATAATTGACCACCTGCTGCTTTTCCTGTGTTTTCAGGGCTTTGTGATAGGCATGGTAAAAAGGCTGGTCTACCGCTTCGGGAAATTCTTTCCAGATTTGCTTTCCATTCAGCTGACTGGGTTTGCGTTTCAGCATCATGGAAGCAGCTTTGTTGGTATAAACAATCATCCATTTATCATCCAGTATCAGCACACCATCTTTTATGTTTTCCAGTAAGCTGCTTAATGGATCCCGTTTGGGCCTTGCTTCCTTACCGGCCTGATTTTTATTCTGTTCGTTTTTCGCTTTTTTGATCAACCTCGATAGTCCGCTTAATTGCCCTGGCAACAGGTAACGGTAAATTCCCGCCTGCCATAATTGAACGGCAAATGTTTCAGAGGTGGAATCGGAAAGGTAGAACAGCAGGGTGGCCGGCGCTTCCTTCCGGAAACGTCTGATTTCTTTCAACAAAGCCGAACTCTTTGGGGATTGACTGAACAGAACGAGATCATAAGCTTTGGTGGTAGGTAAGAGCGGAAAGTCTTTTTTATAATGAAACCGGAATCGAAAGTTGGCTGGCTTTTCCTTTACGGTCCTGGCAATTTTCAATCCCTCCGCTTTGGTCTCTGATACGATAAGTATGTTTAAGTCCGCTGTCGTTTTACTGCTCCTCATGAAATTATTACCAGGATTAAGGGTTATCAATACAAGGCCGTTGAAGCATTACATACTTCACGAACTCAAAATCCGGCTTTGTACATTCACAACTGCTGCTGTGTTTTTATCTCCTGCAATATTCTTATTTATTGAAACTCCTGCAACCGTATTTACACGGTTGTTTTGATCCCGGAAGAATCGTATATTCTGGGCGTCTGCAGCTTCCATATCTTGCAGGTAAAGCATACCTGCCTTTCCCTTTACCTTTGACTCATGGCATATTCTTTAATAATAAAAAGAACGGAAACGGAAAACCCCCACTTTCAGGATCTGATCCGGTTGCTCGATCATGAACTGTGGGAGGAATTGAACGAGGATCAGGCCACCTACGATCAGTATAATAAGGTTCCCAATATCACTACGGCCGTTCTGGTATTTGATGGCTCCCAACCCATTGCCAGTGGTTGTTTTAAAGAGTCTGGGCAGGGTACCGTTGAGATCAAGCGTATGTTTGTAAAAAAAGAGTATAGGGGAAAGGGTGTGTCCAGGATGGTGTTGAATGAATTGGAAAAATGGGCTTCCTCGCTCGGCTATGAAAAGGCGATTCTGGAAACAAGTATTCATTTTCATACGGCTATCCGGTTATATCAGAGCAGCGGCTATGTCCAGATCCCCAATTACGGCCCCTATGCCGGTCTGGAGGAAAGCATCTGTATGGAAAAAGAACTCAGGGCAGTCGCTTTGCCTTAAACTATTTGCTTCCGGCCTTGTTATTCCCGCATGGCTGATTATTTTATCATTGGCGGCTCCTCTGGTATCGGTCTGGAATTGTCCAGGCACCTGGCAGGCGAGGGGCACCGCGTTTACGCCACCGGCAATACACATACACTTTCTGATTCAGGTTCGCTTACCTACCATCAACTGAATGTAATGGATGACCATTGGGAACTTGGTTTCCTGCCGGAAAAGCTCGATGGCCTGGTCTATTGTCCCGGAAGTATATCGCTGCGTCCGTTCGGTCGCATTCAGCCTACAGATTATGTGGCTGATTTCCGGTTGAACGTGGTTGGAGCCATACGATCGGTGCAGGCTGTTCAGGCAAAGCTGCGGAATGGACAGAACCCCTCGGTGCTGTTCTTTTCTACAGTGGCCGTTCAGCTGGGTCTGCCTTTTCATTCCATGGTGGCAGCATCTAAAGGTGCGCTGGAAGGACTCACGCGTTCCCTGGCTGCCGAACTGGCCCCCGTTATCCGGGTTAACTGTATAGCGCCTTCTCTGACCGATACGCCGCTGGCGGCATCCCTGGTGAATACGGAGGAAAAAAAGGAAGCGAATGCACAAAGACATCCTTTAAAGCGAATTGGTGATGTATCCGATATTGCGAACTATGCTGGCTTCCTTTTGTCTGATAAGGCTTCATGGGTCACGGGCCAGGTAGTCAGCGTGGATGGCGGCATGTCCAGAATAAAATTGTAGCCTTCCGGATTACCGCATTCGTCATCATTTACTATTGCGAAACGGAGGCTTCAACCTGGCAAACCGGCTCATGCAGCACGGGAAAATTACACGAGCTGGCGATAAAGCACCGTTCATGGGCCAGATGGTGCAGTTCATTAGCTCGGGTGATCATCGACGGATCCTTTACCGTGACAACCGGATGCAGTATGACCGCTGTAAAATGGCCTCCTCCGTCGGGTGTCAGCACCATGGTTCCGGTGGCGGTATCGGAATAGGCGGTAACGACCACGCCGGCTTCCGCACAAACATGCAGGTAAGAAAGCAAATGGCAGGCAGAAAGGGAAGCGACAAGCAGATCTTCAGGATTATGCCGGCTTTTGTCTCCCCGGAATAAAGCGTCCGAAGAGCCTGGAAGCACAGGCTTCCCATCGATCTCGATCGTGTGGTTCCGGCTGTAGGCCCTGTAATCGGAAGTGCCGGTACCGTTGTTCCCGGTCCACGCAATGGTGGCGCGGTACTGATGTTCATGCATATGGCTGGTTTTTAACAAAGCTACTAAACAGGTGCCCGGCACGGTAAAACCTAATCGGGTAAGGCTGGCTGCTGCTAACCCTGACTGTTGTAGGAAGCCTTAAGGGGTATCACCTAAAAGTAGATTATTCATGGATTTTAATGGTACTTTTTTCGGTCTTCAGACGACCTTTATCCCATGAAGAACCTGTCCGTTCAGGAACCTCCTGAAGGCCTGCACCCTACCTGTCTGTCCATTGATCCGGACCGTATCCTGCAATC
>DATAHC010000011.1:0-8266 GCA_036263415.1 Flavisolibacter sp. | reverse complement strand
GGCTTCCTTACAAGCTGAGTTTGATGTAACGGTCATCACGCAGAATATTGACGATCTGCACGAAAGAGCCGGGTCTGAAAAAGTTGTACACCTGCATGGCGAAATCCTGAAAATGAGGAGTGAAAAGAATGAAGAGCTGGTGTATCCCATTACAGGAATGATCCGGCCGGGCGATCGAGCAGAAGACGGTGCACAGCTAAGGCCAGATATCGTATGGTTTGAAGAGCCTGTACCCAGAATGGAAGCGGCTATTCTTTTTACTAAATCAGCTGATATATTTCTTATTGTAGGTACCTCACTGGCCGTATACCCGGCTGCGGGCCTTGTAAATTATGCGCCATGGCCTATTCCCAAATATATAATCGATAAAAAGATCCCTTATATTTCCTCTCTTTACAATTTAAAAGTACTGGAAATGCTGGCTTCGGAAGGCATGCGGAAGCTGAAAGGCGAACTCCTGGCAATGCTTTAATTCAAGAACCGTTTTACCCTTCACTGAACTGAGTTGTAAAACGGATTCCATGTTGTTCCAGTTCTTCCAGAACCGGCTTATATATTTCCTGATGAATGGGAATTTGCAGTCCTCTCAGGGTTATTGTACCATTCAGGATCAGTTTTGCAGCAATGCCTAATGGCAATCCAACTGTTTTTGCCATTGCGGTATGTTTATCATCATCCCCGGTCACCGACAAATAACTGCAGGCTTTGTGGCTAATGCCCTGTTGTGTAAACTCCAGTTCATGCATCATCAGTATACGGTCTTTATCGGCTGGTTGCAAGGCTAATTTGTTTTCCAGGGCAAATTGCAAAATATCGGCCGCAGAACAACTGTCTTTATTGATGAGCGTGTTCCCGTCATCCATTCCCAGATAAAATAATTGCTTGAGGATGAGGCTGGCATCATGCATTTTATCGGCCAGGGTAGAAGCTGCATGGATCTTCAGATCATCAATATCTACCTCCTTCAGGTCGCCTTTATCATCAACCATCATGAATTCATCCTGTTGTTCGAGGCCTTTTTCAGCTGCCTTCTGCTCCAGTTCCACCAGGTTAACCAGTTCTGCCAGCAGATCTTTTGTAGAAGAAAACTGCTCCTGCAGCTTCTGCTCCAGCCATTCCGTGAACCCATTTTTATCCATGTGCTCTTTGAAAAAAGCTGCTAATGATTTGTTGCCGGTTTCATAACAAACCGTTTCATCGGTCAATTTGAGATCGATCAGGTTTTTCCATCCGTACATGAAATCAGGATGGCGAAGTGTAGTGCGTATAAACGTTTGAGCGTCTTTCAGTCCGTAGGCAGTAATATAGGAGAGGGAATCCCTGTTCGGATACCAGCACCAGGTTTCATTTTCCGGAATCGTGACCCATCTTTTTTCCCGAAACAGCTCTTCATATTCCCATTCAACGATTTCATTGTACTGCCTGAAAATGGCCCCGGCTTTTCCAGCCATGACAACATTACGAGGGTTCCAGCTGATCTTATAATGCCAGGGGTTGTCGTCACTTTCAGGAGCAATGAGCCCGCCGCAATGTGACAGGAAGGAAGTTATTGTTCCTCCTTCATCGTGTATCTGATCGATCAGGTGTTTGGCACTCATATGATCGATCCCCGGGTCCAGTCCCATTTCGCAAAGAAATAATAACTCTTTAGCTTCTATGGCAGGTTGCAACGACCGCATCTGATCATCCACATAAGAAGCGGTTAGTAAATGCTTTTCCAATTTGATACAATCCGTTGCTACCAGAATATGCAGGGCAGGGGGCAAGAGCGAAATCACAAGATCTGCATTTTTAATGGTTGCTTCTCTCTGGCCGTTATTTTTAATATCAAATGCCAGTGCTTCACCTTTAGGACTATTCCCGATCTTTTCACGGGCCATTTCCAGGTTGGCGTCTACCAGGGTAAGGTGCCAGTTTTCGGGATCTGCCTGTTTTAATAAATAATCGATGAGAACGGTAGCGGACTTACCGGCACCAAAAAGAAGAATACGCTTCATACCCGACAAAGGTAAGCAGGTCCTGTCAAGATGCAGAGTTGTACAGCATATGTAGCCACACTTTTAAATCTGCTTGAGCAGATCCGTATATTGCCGGGAATAAATATTCAGGACCTTATATGAAACTTTTACCCCTCTCTTAGTTGGGGGAACCGGTAGCACCTTAGTGCTTTTCGGTTTGAGATTCAAAAGCTCATAGTTGGCCTTTTCGAGTTCATCACCATTGGGCTTGTAATAGGTGACTTCCACCTCTATCCGGTCTACAAAATGAGGTGAATTATTGGAAATTGTAAGTTCCAGGTTATTGATACCTCCAAAAAAGCCCACTTTATAATCACTGCCTTCTATTTGAATTTGTTTTCTGATATTTTTAGGCTTGGCAGGCTTAACGATTTTGGTAGTATCAGGGACAGGAATATTTTCTGTTGTCAGCGCATTCTGATAGGTTGGGTCGGCCTGCTTGTCCTGATTAATCGGTATGGCTGCCAGAGACTGCTGTGACAGGCTGGCCGGACTGCTAAATCCATTAATCATCTGGCTTATTATAAAGGCACTCAAAATAATTCCGATAAAGGCAGCAGCGATGTTCATACCGCCATTTTCAGGCAGCCATCTCCGTATCCAGCGCTTCTTATTCTCAACGTGGTATTCCACCGCTTCTTCCCTGACAGCAGAAGCCTGATCGTTCAGCAATTCTGCCTGACTGTTTTCATTGGCACTTTGTGTAATTTGAGAAATAGATGCCGTCGGAAGGGAAACATAGATATTTCGAGCAGATGCCTGATCCAGGAATTCTTCTGTTTCTGAATGAAAAGCCAAACCAAGAATGCTCTCCGCTTTCTGCCATGCCGTACTCGTTCCATTGATCCAGATCAGATCGGAAGGCCTGATACCAAAATCCAGTAATTCCTGCCTTGAAAAAGGGCCAAATTCTTCCTGACCACGAAGTAGGAGATAGTTCTTAACCATAGAATCGATATAAGTGTAAATAGTACTTGAAATAACCGTGCCTGATATGTGAAAACTGTTAACAAAATCTGGATAAGTCACGCCCATAAAAAGTGCACCTTTCCTGCCTATAATATGTCCTTAAAATGCCTCATATTATCAGGTTCTTAGCCTTAAATTAGGTACATTTGCAGACTGTAAATTTTGTAGAAATAAGCTGATAAATGGAAGACAATATACAACCACTGGAAACGAACGATTTTAACCGGATTATACCCGTTAATATAGAGGAACAGATGAAGACTGCCTATATCGATTATTCGATGTCGGTAATCGTTGGCCGGGCGCTCCCCGATGTAAGAGATGGGCTGAAACCCGTTCACCGAAGGATTCTTTTTGCCATGAATGAACTGGGTATGAGCTATGGCAGGCCGTATAAGAAATCGGCCCGTTTGGTTGGAGAGGTACTGGGTAAATATCATCCGCACGGAGATTCCTCTGTATATGATGCCATGGTACGTATGGCTCAGGAATGGAGCATGCGCTATACGCTGGTCGATGGCCAGGGTAATTTTGGAAGCCAGGATGGTGATGGGCCGGCCGCTATGCGTTATACGGAGGTAAGGATGCAGCGCATGGCGGAGGCAATGCTTCAGGATATCGAAAAGGAAACGGTAGACTTTCAGCTCAACTTTGATGATTCCTTAAAAGAGCCTACTGTACTGCCTACCCGGATTCCCCAATTACTCCTGAATGGTTCCAGCGGCATTGCGGTGGGTATGGCAACGAACATGATGCCGCATAACCTGAATGAGGTGGTTGATGGTTGCGTGGCTTATATCGATAACCGGGAGATCACGATCGAAGAATTGATGCACCATGTAAAAGCTCCCGATTTTCCAACTGGCGGAACCATTTATGGCATGGAAGGCATTAAAGCTGCCTTTCATTTTGGTCGTGGGAGAGTCGTGCTTCGAGGTAAATTACATGTTGATACGAAAAGCAGTGGCAGAGAACAGATCATTATAACGGAAGTTCCTTACCAGGTAAACAGAGATGCTTTATGCGATCGTATCGGCCAGCTGGTAAATGAAAAGATTATTGAGGGCATTGCTCATATTAATAATGAATCCAACAATAAGGAAGGTACCCGTATTGTTGTAGACCTTAAGCGGGATGCGGTTGCCAATGTGGTGATCAATCAATTGTTTAAGTTCACGGAGCTTCAGACCAGCTATGGAATCAATAATGTTGCGTTGGTTAAAGGACGTCCGAAGATCCTGAACCTGAAAGACCTGATTTCCGAATTCATTGAGTTCCGGCATGAAGTAGTGGTTCGCAGAACGCAATTTGAATTAAGAGAGGCTGAGAAAAGAGCGCATATTCTGCAAGGCTATCTGATAGCCTTGGATCACCTGGATGAGGTGATCGCTATGATCCGGGCTTCTGCCAACCCGGAGCAGGCTAAAGATAACCTGGTAAATGCCGGATGGGGTCTTGACGAAATACAGGCAAAAGCCATATTGGAATTGAGGTTGCAGCGCCTTACCGGTATGGAACGTGAAAAGATCAAGCAGGAGTATGATGACCTGATGAAGCTGATCACTCATCTGCGTGAAATTCTCGCCAATGAGGGTATGCGTTACGATATTATCAAAAAGGAACTGGCAGAGGTCAAGGAGAAGTTTGGGGATGCGCGCAAAACAGATATTACCTATCTGGATAATGAAGTCAGCATCAAGGACCTCATAAAAGAGGAAGATGTTGTCATAACCATTTCTCATCTTGGTTATATCAAAAGAACTTCAGCTACAGAATTTCGAGCTCAGAAAAGAGGTGGCCGTGGAGCAGTGGGAGGGCGGACACGTGAAGAAGATTTCATTGAGCATTTATTCGTGGCATCCACCCACCATACAATGTTATTCTTTACAGAGAAGGGGAGATGCTATTGGTTGAATGTATATGAGATACCAGAAGGAGAGAAAAACAGCAAGGGAAGAGCTATACAGAATTTGCTGCAGTTGTCACCGGAAGATAAGGTACGTGCCATCATAGATATTAAAGATCTTCAGGATGTTGATTTTGTAAGTAACCATTATATAATCCTTTGCACCAAAAGAGGGGTGATCAAGAAAACAGCGCTTGCTGATTTCAGCCGGCCACGCCAGACTGGGGTAAATGCCATTACGATCAATGAAGGTGACCAGTTGCTGGAAGCCAAGCTTACAGATGGGAATTGTGAAATTATGATGTCTGTAGCATCCGGCAGAGCCATCCGTTTCCCTGAATCGAAAGTCCGGCCTACCGGAAGGGGTGCCATTGGTGTAACCGGTATTGAAGTAGATGATGAAAATGATGAGGTAATTGGTATGATTTGTGTGAACCTGTCTAACCCGGATGGAAAAACAGTTTTGGTAGTCAGTGAAAAAGGTTTTGGAAAACGTACAGCGGTAGATGAATACCGGGTAACGAACAGGGGAGGTAAAGGAGTAAAGACCATCAATGTGACCGAAAAGACAGGAAGACTGGTGGGAATGCTGGACGTTGCAGAGAAGGAAGACCTCATTATTACCTGTAAAAGTGGTGTAACGATACGGATGAAGGTGGCTCAGATCAGTGAATTAGGCCGTGCTACCCAAGGTGTTAAACTGATCCGGATAGACGAAGGAGATGAGATAGCGGCCATTACAAAAATAGATGTGGCGGATGAAGTGGATGAACTGATTGCAGAATCTGACGGGTCTGAAACAACCAATTTGCCGGAAACACCATCTGAAGGAGAGAACCCTGTTCAATCATAACTTTATATTTAAAACAACAACAATGCGAAAATTGTTATTATCATTTGTACTGAGTGCATCCCTGACCAGCGTTTTTGCGCAAAAGTTAGACGATGTTCAGGAAAAGATCAGTAAAGGAAAATATGACGAGGCAAAGGAAAAGATTGATAAGCTGTTAGCCGATCCTAAGAACCAATCTAATGCCAGTGCATGGTATTACAAAGGAAAGGTATATGCCGAACTGGCCCGTCAGGACAGTGCTGGTACGCTAAGTTATAATGCAGGAAAAGAAGCTTTTGAGGCATTTAAAAAGTACCAGGAGATGGAGCCTAAGAATACCTTAATGATCCTGGATCAGAATGTTGGCCTGTTTCAGCTTTATGACATGTATTATAACAGAGGCGTAAAGGAATATAATGCAAAGAATTATGGAGCAGCATTTGATAAAATGAAAGATGCCCTTGCTGTAGAAGGATATGTTGCTAAAAAAGGATATTCCTATAATGGATTTTCTTTCCCCATGATGGATACTACATTGATCAACCTGGCTGCCTCTTCCGCTTATCTGGCGAAGAGAGAAGATGAATCCATCCCTTATTTCCAACAACTGGCGGATGCCCGTTTGAAAGACAAGGAATACAAAGAAATCTATGGGCTTCTGGCAGAGTATTATGGTAAGAAAAATGATGCGCAGAACCAATCCAAGTATCTCGCTTTAGGCCGGGAATTATATCCGACTGAAGGTGATTACTGGACGTCATTAGAATTTGGTAACCCTGGAACCGATACATTGAAAAGACTCGAGCGCTATGATCAGATGACTCAGAAATACCCTAATGATTTTAATCTGAATATGGACTATGCTATCGAGCTGTTCAACTATACTTATTTCAACGATAAGAAACCCGCAGATTATAATGCCCGCATTGATAGAGTTCAGAAAGCTCTAGATAAAGCACTGGCCATTAATCCAAATTCTGCTGTTGCTAATTTTGTAATGTCTCAGCATATCTATAATCAGATTTATGATTTTGATGATGAGATCAGAAAGGTTAGGGGTACAACTGCAGCTGATGTAGCCAAAAAGAAGGACCTGAATGCGAGAGAAGATAAAAAGTATGAAGAGCTTTATACCTACTCTCAAAAGGCTTATGATCTGTATTCCAATGATACTAATATGAAAGCACAGGATAAGGCCAACTTCCGTAAGGTGATTGGTCAACTGGTAGATTATTATCAGCGTAAAAAACAAGCTGATAAAGTGACTTTCTATCAAAACAAATTGAAATCTTTATAAAAGAATTCAGACTAATTGAAAAGGCCCCTGAATCCAGGGGCCTTTTCAATTACCGGATTCGGATGATAACGATACGCCTGTTGGCAGCACGTCCGGCAACTGTTAGATTATTCGCTACAGGCATTGATGAACCATAACCTATCGTACTAATCCTAGTGCTTTCAATGCCTTTACTGATCAGATAGGCTTTCGCATTTTCCGCACGTTTTTGAGAAAGACTTTTATTGATGGCTTTAGTACCTCTTGAGTCAGTGTGACCCTCTATGAGTAATTGTATTTTCGGGTCACTTTTTAAATACCCGACCAATTGGTTCAGCGCTGTTATGCTTTTTTGCCGGAGTATAGCTTTGCCAGTAGCAAAATAAAATGCGTTGCTAATAGAATCCAGTTTTTGCTTTTCACCCGGATTAATTTCCTGTTTGATGTCCGGACAACCATGATTAGAAGGAGAGCCGGCTTCTTGTGGACACAGATCTTCTTCATCCATAATGCCGTCCTTATCCGTGTCAGGAGGTGGGCACCCATAGTATTTGATAAGACCTAGTACGTCAGGGCAATGGTCAAACTTGTCAGCTACACCATCTCCATCGCTGTCAGGGCATCCTTTTAGAGCAGGAATGCCAGCGACATCCGGACATTCATCAGCTACATCCGAAAGGCCATCCTGATCCCTGTCTGTTGGTTTAATTTCTTTTTTGGCTGCTGTATCCGAAGATGTATTTGTCTTTGGTTGTTTTTTTGGACGCTTCCCCTGGAATAGAGGAATGCTTAGTCCCGCATAGGCATCCAGATTCCGTATCTTATACTTTAAGAGGTTGGAAAGGATAGAACCCGATCCTATAAACAATGGTCCTGATCGAATGCTGGCGCCCCAGTTGAATTCCTTTTGGACATTATAGGATAGCGGCGAAGCAAAACTAAGCCATTGAGATTCAAAGCGTGGCGTAAGGCTGAAGGTAGAGATATAATTCACTGATTGCTTTGTAGAGGAGGCACCTTTAAAGCTTAGCAATAGGTCCGCGTTCAGGAATAACTTCCTAAGGAAGTGCCAGTCAGCATTTAACCGTAATGAAGAAGGCAGCGTGGTTCGCAAAGACCCTGAGGAAGTATTTTTTGTCAGAAGGTTGCTAAGTTGCAGATTTTGTAAGTATGATTCAATATCCTGGGCATTTTTTAAATTGAATGTATCTTTCTTTACCTGGTCTGCAGAAAGTCCATACGTTGCACTTTCACTACCAGATGTA
>DATAHC010000010.1:0-9428 GCA_036263415.1 Flavisolibacter sp. | reverse complement strand
CCTGCACCCGGAAATTCCGTTTCACCTCCCTTGTCAGGACTGCCTGCGGATTCAGCTGATGTGTCGGATCTAAATGACGGTCCGGCAGCTGTTCGTACGGACAGTGTTCAGCAAAGCACCGCACTGAATAATGATTTCGTGAAACCCAGGACCGATACGGCCATAAAGAAGAAGGGTCGGGGTGTAAGCGGAATAGGAGACGACGATTACCGGATCGTACCCCGTAAGGATAGCCTGTAATGTCAATTACTTAATGGCCGCTAAGCAACAACCTGTTTTTGTGTAAAGTATTTATTCGAATCCACGCAGGAAGAATCCACAAGTATATCTTCGCCTTCCAAACTAATTATCCAATCGCTTATGAGAACGCTCTACCTGTCGGGAGCCTGCCTGCTGCTGGCTTTTCTTTCCTGTATTCCCATTCCCGAGCTTCGCGCACAATCAACTGTAAATTTCATGATCGACTCCAGCCCTGCCGATGTATGGGTTCAGAATGTGCTGGCGTTACCAAACGGTGAAAGCGTTGTATTTACCTCCGACCAGGATAATCTGCATCTTGTTGCCTCGGTATATGACAAGAACGGCACGAAAGTCCGCTCATTTGATTATACGTCCCAGATCTCCTTTCCCAACACGAACCGAAACAATACCGAGTTCAACTATTTCATTACTTCCAACGGCACTATTTTCATTACCTATAATTGCTCTGATTCGTACCAGATGCTGAGCAGGAATGTAAAATACCTGGTATACAACTCCACCGGTACATTGCTGAACAGTGGCACGGTAAATACCACCGATCCCGGAATGACGCAGAGCCGTTTTGTAACCATGGCACAATTGTCGAATGGTAATGTAGTGATCTCCTGGAGCCGCTCTGATAACAGCAGCTATGCTTTCCGCATCTATACGGAGACCGGGGTGGCCGTTACAGGGTCTGACAATACCTATGTTGGAAGCGGAAGCCCGAACACGCTTAGTGGCAATTCGTTATACACTACTAAAATTGCCGCGAGTTCAACCGGAGGCTTTATGGCTACTTTCTATTACTATAATGGAAATTTCAGTGCCCTGCGATTTGATAACAACGGAACGGCATTGCAGACAGGCGGAGCGAATACCTTTGCCATAGATCCGGTTTATACGAATAACTACAACAACTGGTCCTTACTGGGCCTGGCGAATGGCAACTACCTGGTGGTTTGGGCACGGGACAATACCTTTTACTACAAGATCATTTCGCCGGCCGGTGCTGATGTGAAAACTGCCACAGCCACCGGTATTGATTACATTAGCGATGTAAAGGTACTGAACACTTCCGGCGACCAGGGCTTCCTCGTAGCTGAAATGGCCTATCGTACACCCAATGACTATACAGACCCTTACAATCACCTGCGCCTTCATAAGTATGACCTGGCCGGTGTGAAGCAATTTGCGACGGATCTGTATACCGACAATATTGGCTATTCCGTGCAATTGTTTACAGGGAATCCGCAGGGATACGGCTATATCAACACCTATTACAAAAGCTACACAGTTTATAATGATCCCGATCCGCAATGGTCTTATGCTTATGGAACAGGCGATGTAGATGTTAAGGCTGCCCTCATTGGGTTTCCGGCCACGATATTGCCCGTTCAGCTTCTGGATTTTACGGCAACACTGTCAACTTCGGGTACTGTTCATCTTTCCTGGAGAACTATGCAGGAAAAGGATAATGATCATTTCACCCTAGAGCGTGCTTCGGACGGAATTCATTTTGAGACCATAGCTAAAATAAGGGCAAAGGAGGCCAGTGCCCTGGAAAATCAATATGGATTTGAAGATCCGAAACCGCTGCAGGGTATGAACTATTATCGCCTGGTGCAATTTGATACCGATGGGAAGCCGACCTACAGCAACGTAAGGCAGGTGCAGGTTACCGGGAGAAGCCGCCTTATTTCCATATACCCAAACCCGGTTTCAGACGCTTCTGTAACCATTGAACGCCCTACGGATGAGCCGGTTTCCTACGTTTTAGTAAATGCCGCCGGTATCGGAGTCCGTAAAGGTCTCCTTCAGCAGGCAAGGCAAACTATGAACGTTAAAAGCCTTCCCAGAGGAATGTACTGGCTGCACTTCTCGAACGGGCAGGTGCTAACCCTATCCAGGAATTAACCGGTTACGAATAAAAACAGGAAAGGAGCGGTTTCAGCCGCTCCTTTCCTGTTTTATAATAAGCACCATTTAAAGAAACTATGCTGCCTTTGCTTTACTATTCTGTTTTTTCTCCCGTTTCCTTTCTTCCGCTTTTTCAATCCGGATATTGGCCCGTATCACATCCCAATACTCTTTACCATAAGCTACAAAGATCTCTGAGCCGGCAGGAATGTCTTTTTTCGATTCAATGTATACCCTTAAGCCATCATTTACATACGTACAGTTATTATTGAGGCCTTTCACGCGGGTGAGCCCGCTGGCATCATTGGCATAGCGTGCCAGCGCTTTGGTGGTTCTGCGGGCGTCGATTACATGATTGTCGTTAACGGAATAGATGTATCCGTTATCACTATCTTTTTCCACTTCTTTCCACTTGGTGATCCGGCCCTTATATTCTACGATACGCGTTCCTTTCGGAATCAGAACTTTGGTAAATAATCCCTTTCCGGATCCGGGGATCGTTGATTCCTTTACAATGAGATGCTTTTCCAGTAAGGCCATGCAGGTTGGAGCTATTTTTAAAAGAGCGTGAAGATAGGAATACTGAATCATCCTCAAATCAACTTTATTGAGTTATTCCCGGGTTTTCAGATTGGAAACCGACCCCATACCGGAAAGCCGGTTAACGAGTCGTTAACCGGCTTTCCGAACCATGCAATAATGGAATATCCGTGCTTGTTGTAATTTACTCCAAACTTCAGCTCATGAATGAGAAATCCCCTCACATCTTAAATGCATCTTCCAATCTCCTGGGTTTCTGCTTTGTGGTGCTTACCACCTTAAAAGTTATGAAGCTTTCACATAGCAGCCGTATTGATGAGCTCACAGCCGTTGCCATCTTCCTTTTGATGATTTCCCTGCTATGCTCCTTCTTCTCCATCAGAAGCGCCAAACCGAGCTGGGAAAAAGTAGCGGACCTTTCCTTTGTAGCTGCCATCATCACCCTGTTTATTACGACTATGCTTTTTACTTTCGACATCATTGATTAAGAATTCATCCGGCTTATAACTTTGTAAATTCCACCCTCCGGTTCTGTGCCCTGCCTTCTTTCGTTTTGTTGTCTCCCACCGGCTTCGTTTCTCCCTTACCTTCCGTTTCCATATTGGCTTCGGATATGGAGAACTCTTTCACCAGGAATTCTTTCACAGCAGCTGCTCTTTGTTTGGAAAGTTCCAGGTTTGCCGCATCATCGCCATCGCTGCTGGTATGCCCTGTGATCCGGATCTTCACCGTCGGGTTGTCCTTAAGACTGGAGGCGATCTCCTTCAGCACGCCGTAAGACTCGGGTCGTATCACGGCACTGGCATGATCGAAAAGAATCCCGGTAGTAGTAAACCGGCCTTCATCGATCAGCTTATGCCGGGTATCGGGTTTGCCTGTTGCGACCTTAATGTTGCCCAGGTAGAAGCCCAGCATATCCTCTTTATAATTGGAAGGAGACATTTTGAAGTAGACCTGGTTGAACGGATAGCCTGTAGGAACAGCCATAGGCAGATCATATTTCTTTTCACCATTGAACCAGATCCGGATGCGCTTG
Organism: Flavisolibacter sp.; assembly: GCA_036263415.1. GTDB lineage: Bacteria > Bacteroidota > Bacteroidia > Chitinophagales > Chitinophagaceae > Flavisolibacter. The sequence continues at coordinate 5,692 of DATAHC010000010.1, read as the reverse complement.
TCCTGCGCCTGTATAGCAATATGCGCCACCTTGTTATAATACTTTTCCAGCGAAGCCAGGTTTTGCCTTTCCGAGTAGAATACTTTCTTATTATCAAAATACGATTCAAGCACCGTTGCCGTGTTTCCGCCTTCGCCAAGGTTCAAACGCGTTTGCAAGGAAGCGTACTTGTCCAGATCCTTCAGGAACATATTGTCGTTCGTGGGATCGGTTTTGGTGGACAGGAAACCAAATTCAAATTCGGGGTACAGCCAACCATTCGGCTTCATCTGCAGAATGAGATCGAATTCAATCGTAAAATTCTTTGTGAAGCTGTCTTTATTGGAAGTAAGATAGGTTGCATTCTGATAGATCCGCAGCCATTTGCCCGGCGCCGCATTCAAGGTAACCAGTTCCGCCTTGGCACTGGTGTTCCAGTTGATTGGCAGCTCGCCTATTTCGTCCTGGGCAAAATCTTCTGCATAGATGATCCGTTCTCCCGGAACAAAATCGTATTTGGAATAACTGGAAACAGGATTCGCTTTTTCTTCTTCTTTCTTTTCTGCAGCCTTGTTTTCCTGAGGGGCCGGTTTAGCAGGTGTTTGGGTGGCAGACTGGGTTTCCTTTCCTTCCATAGCGTCAAGGCTTTTGTCAATTGCCTTATCCACTTTGGCATCGGCTCTTTGAGCAGCCTTATTCTTGGCTTTGTCCAACAGGTTTTTACCAAATTGTGCCTGAGCCAGCATGGGGGACAGGAAGAGAAGAAGAATGGCTATGTGTTTCATTTTTTTAAATTTCAGTAGTTATGTGTATTAAGCTTCTACCAGTTCAGCAGGTAACTGACGCTGCCATACGGCTTTGCCGGATACTACCTGGGCCAGATATTTCTCGAAAAGTATTGCAGGGTTGTATTGGCTGAATTCATCGCTCAGGGCCATAACGTTTTCCGTATAGACAGGATTATCCAGCACCTCTTCCACTGCCTGACGTATCTGGGCCGGTTTTGGCTTCTCTGTTTTCAGATTCACACCCAGTTTAAAATAGCCTACGCGGGCATTGATCTCGTTCTTGCCTTCATGAACGCCGGCAACCACCAGAGGCAATTGATTCTGGATACCCAGCAGGGTGCCGCCATATCCACCGTTAGTAACATATACATCAGCGTAGGGCATCACTTCATCAAACGGAATAAAATCTTCAATCAGGATATTTTCCTGCGGGTATCTGGAACGTAATTCCTGTGTTTGATGACCACCTGTTGTAGCGATGACGAGATAGTCGGTTCCTTTGAAAGCCTCCAGCGTCGGCTCCAGTAATTTGGAAGCATCTTTTTCTACGGTTCCCTGTGTTACCAGCACCACCTTTTCGAAGCGGCGGAGTTTTTCGTGGTGCCAGGGTTTACCTTCTTTCTTTTTAGAGTAGGGAAGCAGGGGCCCGATAAAACGAATATGGCTGCTCAGGTCATTTCTTTTGTATTCAAAACCGGGGGTACCGCTTTGAAGGAACAGGCTGGACTTCTGGATATTGAGGTCAAAAAGATTATGGCCTTCCGTGTCAATTCCATAAGACCCCAGGATCTCTTTCATCATACGATTCGGCTTGCCGAACAGCAGCTTATCTGCCACCACACGCAGCAAGGCATGGCGCATTCTTCCCAGGTATGTTTTTGAGGGTAACATACCTAGACCAGGAGGTGGTAACTCTTTAGAAGTTTCGTTCAGGGGGAAGATACCGATGCCAATTACCGGAACCTGAAGCTTTTCGCGTACAAAGGCAATTCCGGTGAAGGCAGCATCAGCGATCATAACATCAAATTCAAACTCCTCGCGTAAGGCTTTGATATCGGTATAGTACTCCGGTCCTCTCAGCAGAAATACATTGATGATATCAAAGACCAGTTTTTTTACCTGGCTCTTATTGTTTTCACGTTCTGGAAACACATCAAGGTTGGTGCAATCGAAATCCATCGCCTTTACCGGCTTGTAATGAGGGATCCCCATCCTGTTCAGCTTATTGTTGTAGTAGGATGAGGTATACCAGCGCACATCGCATCCTATTGATTTGAGGTGCATGGCGAGTCCGGTAAGTGGGTTGAAATGACCATCGGCAGGGAAACTGGCGAATAATACTTTGGTTCCTGGTTGAAGTTTAGCGGTGAAGCCCTTTATATCCTGGTACATGATGCGTTGATTTTGGTTTCGTTGATCAAACGAAGCTAGACATGCGCAAACTACCGGTAAAGCAAAGCAGGTATGAACTGCTTAATTCCATTCATGAAATGTATCCGGTGAATCCTCAAATTTTTTAGCCCATTGGAAAAACAGTTCGTGTACTGATTCCAACAGTTCATGAAGCAGACTGTTGATAGGAGCGGAAGCTACCCCTACCTTAGTTCCTTAAGCCAGGATCATGAAAAAGCTGTTTTTACTAGTAAGCCTATCCAACCTCTTACTGCTTTCGGTTTGGAGCTACGGACATGGTACGACGAGAAAATTAAAATTGCCGGCGGAAACCGGCAAATGCACCACCCGTGCAACTGTGGCGGAAGAACATCTGGTATTACCTAATGTTCTGCTGTTTAACTGAATCAGAAGTTGAGCGCCACCGGTAAGGCAACAGGTTTAAGGAAGAAGCAATAAAATCGGAACGGATATCATAAAAAAAAGCCCCATTGGGGCTTTTTCTATTTTAATTGCGATAACTGATTCGGAGGAATATTCGATGGAACAAAGTTCTTAACGGGGTTCGTAGATTTCAGGTAGGCGAAAACAGAACGGAGATCTTCATCGGTAGCATTGCGGTACATTGGCCATGGCATGGGTGGTAAAAGATCCCTGCCGGCAGGAGCACCTTTGAATTTACCCTGGCGGATGGCCGTAAAGAATTGCTCTTCCGTCCAGTTGCCTATACCGCTCGGGTCGGAGGTAAGATTAGCCGCAAAGGATACGCCCCAGGGTCCGGCTGCAGCAGTACCCTGCATATCCAGAAATATCCAGTTCTTACTTCCGCTCATATCCGGTTTTGTGACCGCCACATCAGACGGATGTCCGGATAACATGCGGCTGCTATCGATCTCCGGTCCATGAGGACCGAATTTTTTTGGTGAGTGGCAATCATTGCAACCCATTATAGTGACCAGGTACTGACCTCTTTTCACGAGACTATCCTGGCTGATTGCTTCTTTTACATTGGGCAGATCGGATAGGCCTTCCTGGCTGGCAGATGGCTTATCGCTGCTGTTGCAGGCCAGCATGCCGGTTGTAATGACAACGACGGCACTGGCAAAAATGAGTATGCTTTTTTTCATAATTACTGATTATAGAATTAGGCGATCATGAGGGATTCCTCAAGGGTATCGACGACTTTGCGGAATCGGGTTTCGGGCAGATGACATTCAGCTGCGGACCGCAGTTGCTGATATACCGGAGCGGGAGCGGTGCGCTCTACACCCTGCAGCCATTTGCTGATCTCCGTATTATTCAGGCCCTGAAGCATCCAGGAGGAACCGGTCATGGCAGACCAGGGGGTCAGGCTTTGAACAATTTTTTGTTGCAGGCCTAACAGCTCCTCGTCGGAATAGTACCGCCATAAAACCTTATTAATGATAGCTTCTTCTTTCGCCATGTGGTTCAGGTTGAAGATCATGAACTGAATAAATGTTTTGTTCAGTTCGGCGAACATGGCGGCTTTCGCTTTTTCTGCCATCTGAACGGCTATGATACCGTCGCGCAGATCCCGGGATAATGCTGCATCAGCAACATGCTCCTGTTCAAAAGCATCTACCAGCGAAGGCTCAAATTGTTGAATAGCCGGTAAAATGATACTGTCTTCGTGTTCGGCATGATCATCGAACAGGTCGGCAACCAGCTTTACCCTGTCTGTAGCAGATCTCAGCTCTTCAGAATCTGACAGATCCGTTCTTTGTAATAAAAGGGCGGTATCATATAATAATGCTCTTAGTCCTTTATGGATCTGATTGAACATATTGTAGCGCATATATTGATTTTTTGGGGTGTTAAAAAAAGGGAGACAGCTTACGGGCTCTCTCCCAGGTTGATTAAGAGGCTTGTCTTTTCACAAATCCGTCCAGAATAATGCTGGTGGTACCATCATCTTTCTTGCTGACTTTCATCTTGGTGGGGTAGTAGCCTGTCTTCTTTACTTTCGCAGGTTGAGGGATCGTTCGTTCGAAGGTTTTGGTTGTTTTCAGAAAATCAAGGGTGATCATCGGCTCGTAAAAAACGACTTCAGCGTTATATGATCCGAATAAGAATGTTTGGGTGAACGGCTGACCGTTCAATTCCGGTGTAGCAAGATCGATCCAGTGCTTTCCCATCATCGGCACAGCGGGTCCGGGAACATGATTGGCAGGCAAATAGTCCAGCGCCGGCAGGCTTTCCAGTTTGGCCTCATCGGTATAGTTCATTACCTCGCCTGAGTTGGTCAGATAAAAATGGATATCAAAATGAGGCTTGTCATATACATGTTCGGGCTCATGTCCGTTTGGGTTCCAGTTGAGCATGATGAATTTGAAGGGAGTCGCTTCCACACCTTTAGAATGAATCGGAATCAGTAGATCATTATCGTGGTGATGATCCGGCGTTGAGGGCCCGGTATAGACCGTTCTTAACACATTGCTGTCCAGTATCAGCGCTAATTGCTGAGGTACTCCGTCTTTATCCAGCGTTACGGAACTCCAGGATTTACCATGATAGACCGTAACTTCTTCGCTTTTGAACGTGTTGGTCTTATCCTTGTCTTCTTTTTCTTTCTCGCACGCAAAAAGCAGGGTGGAGACAGCGAGCAGGGTGAGTAACTTTTTCATTTTCTTATGTTCGTTGGTTTTGATTGATTGCAAGGCAAAATTGCAGATCGCAGAGAGGCCTGGGAAGCCTGGTATGCATGAAGTGACTAAATAAAACCATGAACTGAAAAGCCGGGGAACGCTATGAATTGCCTGTATAAAAGATGACCTGGGTCAAAAGCTGCATGGATTGGCATTATTGAAGCATGAATTGATAACCGATTCAGGCATCTCTCAGTACATTTGATGTCTTAATTCTAACTGCTTTGACCCGGACTGTTGTAGTAGCCCTGCTGCTGATCTTATCTATTCACCTGCCTGCCCAACAGGGTAAGCAATATTCTTTTAAATCGTTTTCGGTGGTCAATGGTCTGGCTTCCAATACGGTGAATGCCGTAGTTCAGGATGGAGACGGCTATATGTGGATCGCTACAGCCAATGGACTTCAGCGATATGACGGAAGCGATTTTATAACCTTCAAATCGAAATCCAACGAGGCGGGCGCTATACCACCTACTTATGTGTCTCGGCTTTTTGTAGATCAAAAAAAGCGGCTTTGGCTGGCGGTGGATAATAAGATCGCCGGGAGGTTCGATACTAAGAAATTTACGTTCAAGGCAGTGCCGGTTGAGACCAGGGAAGAATACTTTATTCAAAAATTCTATGAATTAAGGAGCGGCGAGCTGGTTATACTGAACTTCTTTGGCAATTTCTTCCGCTTTGACGAAAAGCAAGATCGTTTTGTGGAGGATCATACTGTTCTGCCCTTACCCGCAGGCTGGAAGTGTACGGATATCAGCTGGGATGATAAGATCAGACGGTACTGGCTCAGCTGCGATTCAGGACTGGTACTACTGGATCCTGTCAGTAGAAAGATCAGCTACAAAGGTCATAATACGGAAGCCAACC
>DATAHC010000009.1:0-3966 GCA_036263415.1 Flavisolibacter sp. | reverse complement strand
GTAATCGTTATTACGGGTGCCTCCAGCGGTGTAGGCCGTGCCATGGCTGTTGAACTCGCTACCGGCATGGCGCACCTGGTGTTGGCCGCTCGTCGTACCAGGCCGCTGGAAGAACTGGCAGCTGAATGTGAGGAATTAGGGGCTACCGTAGCGATCGTTCCAACAGATGTCAGAGAGGCGGATAGTATGATAAATCTGGCTCAGGCAGCCTGGAAGTCCGGTGGTGCCATTGATGTCTGGATCAATAATGCAGGCGTTTTAGCGGCCGGTTCCTTTTCTGAGATACCTGAAGAGGTGAACGAAAATGTGATCCGGACCAACCTCTTGGGATATATGCATGGAGCCCATGCCGTATTGCCCTTCTTTAGACAGCAGGGTTATGGTACCCTTATCAATAATATTTCTATTGGGGGCTGGTTTCCAACTCCCTATGCAGCGGCTTATACCGCTACGAAATTCGGCATCAGGGGATTTTCCGAATCACTGAAGGCAGAGCTGATTCCTTATAAGGATATTCACGTCTGCGATCTGTACCCCGGCTTTCTCGATACGCCGGGCATACAGCATGCGGCTAACTTTACGGGTAAGGTAATCAAGCCGGCTCCTCCGGTATATGATCCCAGAAAAGTGGCGAGAGCAGTAGCCAGCCTGGTGCATGCGCCTGCACCCCGAAAAATGATCGGCGGTGCAGTACCGTTCCTTAAGGTTGCCTATCAGCTTTTTCCCACACTTACCCGTAATACCACAGCAAGGTTTATCCGGACTTATTTGAAACAGGCAGATACCATTGATCCTACCAGTGGCAATGTTCTGGACACAGTTGATTATGGTACGGGCATTGACGGTGGCTGGAGAAACCTTCCGGTTAAACCGGTTCTGCGTACGGCCTTCTGGATGATGGCAGGCTTGGCCATCGGTATTCTGGCGGTAAGGGAGAGCCGTTAGGACTTCCCTTATTTCCTGCTTTTGATATAGGTAAAATGATCGCCTTCTAATATGGGATTTCTTCCGGTTAATTGGTTGGATGATAATTTCAATCTGAAGTCCTTGAACGGGTAGTCCATTATGGATGGATCGAGTTGGAATACAAAATGATTTTCCTCACCGGAGCCAGGGATAAGCCTTGTCTTCTTTTCCGGACAGAATAGAAATTGTAATTCCAGGCTGTCAATCGTCTGTATCGGTAGTTCAAGGCTTCCTGAAGAAGAGAGCGTGCCATCAACCTGTTTGCCATTACTGTAAGCACGGCAAAGCACATAAGAATAAAGTGCAGGATTCAGGTCAACCACCTCGATGGTTATGGAAGCACTGCTCTTTCTGGATTTTCGTTTCAGGGAAAAAGGATCCGGAAGCGCTATAGTACTGTTGAGGACAAGCATGTCATTTTCAACAGTCCATTTTCCTGACCCGGACCGGTCCAGGGCTCCCTGTGAAAAGAAAAACTCAAAACTACTGTCTGCTTTGAATAAAAAGCCACAGGCCGTTTCCATTACACCCTGTAAATAATATTCACCCTCAGGATGGATACGCTTGGTTTGTGCTTGCATAGTTGCTGATATGAACATGATAAAGATTAGAATTCTGAATGCCATTCGCAAAGTTGATGAATAGGAATGAGCTATATAAATCATCATGACTCAGGGAGGCTGTATTTTAATTGAACCGGGGTTCCTATATAATAATCCGTAAACAGAAAGCTATAAACTTAAAAGCTATTGTGTGGGTGTCATCAAGCTACGGAAAAACGGAGCCAGCTCATTTGCCATCACTTCATGATCCTCAACGCTCGGATGCCCTGAACAGCCGTGGGGCTTCATAGGCTTAAAAAAGAATAAGGCGGTTTTCCTGCCCGCTGGATCATTGAGGTCTACATGTGCCTTCACGGCTTTCAGGCAACGCTCGAGAAGTGCTGCATTGGGACCGCTTACCATAGGGCTGTTAAGCAGCGCTATTTGTGCCTGCGGGTATTTTGAGCGTATCAGCTGTATAAAGACGATGTATTTGCTTACAAATGCAGCGCTGTCAAAACGCGCACGATTATGGAGGCCGTCTCCCAAACTGAAATCATTAGTGCCGAGTGCAATGCTGACAATAGCCGGATGATAACGCCTGAAATCCCAAAGTCTTCCGTTTTCCTGAAAATCAGCTTTCTCATATACGTCCGGCATTACCGGCCGTTCGCTGTTCCAGTTACGGTAAATGCCAATACCGCTTACACCACTGATAATGTAATTGACATCCAGCATTCTTCCCAAGCGCGGCCCGTAAGCAGCGTAGGCATTGTGCTGATCATGATATACTCCGGTACCACATGGTATTTCAGATGGATCAGAAGCAGCCCCGCAGGTTATGCTGTTGCCAATGAATTCGATCAATTGTTTCACAGGAAGCAGTGAAGACTTTATGTTCGTTCCTTTTACAGAATCTATATAGATCGGCCCTGTATGAGCCTCTGTTGCTTTGTAGATCCATATTGTATGCAAACCTGCGTTTTCCGCTGTTAAGATGATAGGCCCCTGGCGGTTGCCATCTATACGAATTCTTTTTTGATAAACGCCATCCAGCTCATATTGAAGATAATTATGTCCGGAAGGATCAGTGATACGGGCACTGATTTCGCAGGAACGGCCTTCAAAGCTATAGCCGAAATGACAGGCAGAACTAATAAGTTCCAGACTATTTCCTTCATACAGGAAGCGTCCAATAGGCCTCAGCTCTTTATATGATAGCCTAACTAGCGGTTTAGTATCCGGCCCGGACGCACAGGCCTGCAGCATCAGAAGAGCAATAAGAAAAGCTGGAATGCGTATCATGGAATACTAGAATTTTATCATTTTCAGCAGCCTGTTCGCCCGGGTACTCAATTCATGAGTCTTTCTTTCTTTTCTTTGGATAATCAATGTAAGTTCCACTGGAATAGAAAAAGTAGCTATGAATGTAGTATTCCGTTTACTGCTTAAAACTATAGTAAAACCTTTTTACAGGGAAAATGCCGGGATTTTACTGTTTGTGACTACCATTTTCTTCTTTATAGTCAATAAGGTAGATGGAGCGGAGTTATATGAATTTCAATATTCCCTGGCAAGGGCCGTACTCGGTAGCCTCATTTTACTGGCAGTAGCTGGAATGTTTGCCTTATTATATGTCCGGAAATGCAGTCGTTTCCTGCGCAACCGTTTGCAGGAACCAGAATCCGAATATCTCTACGCCTTACAAGTCCTGATACCGGTCCGGAAATGGCGCCTCCAGGTCCTTACTGCTTTTCTGTTGATGATCCCTTTACTGCTGTATGGATTGTTCATCGGCTATGTAGCGTATAGGGAGCGTGGCCTGATGGCAGCACTCGCTGTGCTATTTTTCCTATTGGTCTTGATGATGGGCCTCACCCTGACATTAAATAACAGGTTGAATTTTCCAGGTCATAAGCGTCTCAAAAATACAAGCAGTGAGGTACCGGTGGCTGGGTTTAGCCGCCCCTATCCTTTATTGCTGTTCCGTTTTGTGCTCCATTCTCATAAGGCCGTCTGGCTGGCCAGTAAACTGTTTACCTGCTCATTACTGTACCTGATCGTCCGGAATAACAGCCTGCAGGAATATGATACAGGGCCGGCTTATCTTTTTTATGCAATAGGAATCCTCTCCAATGGTGTGCTGATTTATAAGATAAGAATGTTCGAAGAAAGCTTTCTTTCCTTCTACCGATCGGCTCCCAGGATCATGGCGCTACGCCTTGCGGATGCAGGTTTGTTAATGGGATTGGTGTTACTACCGGAAGCCATAACCATTTTAACGATGGTACCTGTTCATCTTCATGGCCCGGATGCCCTGGGTTTCCTGGGTGCCGGTTTCAGCGTTCTGTGTATCATGAACAGCCTGTCCTTAATGGTTCATACGGGTTGGAAAGATTTCCTGAAGATTCTGTTACTACTATTGGGTATTCAGTATGTTTTTGTTCTGTCGGTGGGT
>DATAHC010000008.1:0-4751 GCA_036263415.1 Flavisolibacter sp. | reverse complement strand
CTTCACCAAGGTCATAGCGCTTATCAGAGAAGAACAATTTATCGATAATCCCTCTGGCTGTTTCATTATCCGGGGCGTCAGCACCGCGCAACTGGCGGTAGATCACCTGTACGGCTTCCAGCTCAGAGTTGGAAGTATCTTTATTTAGAGTATTGTAAATGATGGCATAATCTCCACCTACATCTTCTTTCTGTACAAAAACGGATTTGATATCCATTTCTGAAATGGTGTCGATAGCTTCTTCATCCAATACAGAATCACGCTCCAGAACGATCTCATTTCTTTCAATAGAAACGACCTCACCGGTATCCTCATCTACAAAGTCTTCTACCCAGCTGCGCAGCACACGGGCAGCAAGGCGGCGGCCAACATATTTTTCGAGGTCTTTCTTGTTACCTTTTACTTCATCTGCCATTCCAAACAGCTCCAGGATATCCTTGTCTGTTTCAAAACCGATGGAGCGTAGTAAGGTGGTTACAGGGAACTTTTTCTTACGGTCAATGTAAGCATACATGACATTATTGATGTCCGTTGCAAATTCCATCCAGGCTCCTTTGAAAGGAATCACACGGGCGGAATAGATCTTGGTACCATTCGGGTGAATGGACTGACCGAAGAATACACCGGGTGAACGGTGCAATTGCGAAACGACCACACGCTCTGCTCCGTTGATCACGAAGGTTCCGCGAGGGGTCATATAGGGAATGTTTCCTAAGAATACATCCTGAACAATGGTCTGGAAGTCGATATGCTCCTCATCGTTACAGCTCAGACGCAACTTGGCCTTGAGGGGAACCGCATAGGTCAATCCGCGCTCCATACACTCTTCAATTGTGTAACGGGGAGGATCGATAAAATAATCAAGAAACTCTAGAACGAAGATGTTACGGGTGTCTGTGATCGGAAAGTTCTCCTTAAATACACGAAACAAACCTTCAACGTTTCTTTTGTCCGGAGTAGTTTCTAACTGGAAGAACTCTCTAAAAGATTGGATCTGCACAGCCAGAAGGTCAGGCGTATCGGCAATATTTCCAATTTTACCGAAGTTGACCCTTTGATTCAAAGTTGTAGGCATATGATTAAAAACCGGTTTTTGTTGTTATTGACGGACAAATCATTGGCAGGCCTTTATTCATAAAGAATAAAAGCCGTTGAAATACAACTATTTAAGCATGATTTGAGACGTCAAAATGTTTTTGGCCAAAACTAAAGGACAGCAAAAGTAAGGAAATTACGCGTAAGAACAAGATTTTGTTGCTCACAAAGATTAAGCCACAAAACATTTAACAAGCTGTAATAAATTGCAGCCTCATCCATACCTCATGAAGAAATTTTTGTCCGAATACCTCCGCTTTTCCAAAAAGGAAAGATGGGGCCTTTTCTCCTTTGTCACGGTATTGGTACTGTTGTGCTTCTTACCGGATTGGATTGGGAACAGCCCTGCTGATCTTCAGGAAGTAAAACTGCTTTCTTCAACGCTCGATTCCACACTCTCCGGTTCAGCTGAGCCAGGAAACGATAAGGAAACTTATTCCAGGTACAAGAGTCATGATGAGAAAGAATCAGGCTTCTCAAACAAGGAATTATTCTATTTCGATCCTAATACTATTTCAGCCAGCGATTGGCAGCGACTGGGCCTGAATGTAAGGACGGCGGAAACGATCGAACATTATAAAGCAAAGGGCGGCCGGTTCCGAAAACCAGAGGATCTGAAAAAGATCTGGGGCTTGCCCCCGGCCTTTTTTGAACGTATCCAATCTTATATCAGGATCGACAATCCAGAAGTTCCCTCCTATCCTGCTGCAAAAAATTATCATTCCTCCACAACGGTGCTTCAGGTGATGCTGAATAAATCTGATACAGCAGATTGGATCGCTCTTCCGGGTATTGGCAGCAAACTGGCAAACCGTATCATTCGCTTCCGTGAAAAACTGGGTGGGTTCTATGCAATTGAGCAAGTCAGTGAAACATATGGGCTGAGCGATTCCGTTTTCCAGACCATAAAGAAGCAACTGGTACTGGATGCAGGGCTTATTACCAAGATTGATATAAACACTGCTACTAAGGAAATACTCAAAGAACACCCTTATATACGGTGGAATCTCGCTGCTGCGATCATTGAATACAGAAATCAGCACGGACCTTTTACCGCTTTGGACCAGATCAGGAACATTCAGCTGGTGGACGAAAAAACCTTCCTACGGTTGCAGCCCTATCTCACGCTGCAATAGACTGTACCTTAACAATAAAATAGCCCCCGCAGAGCGGGGGCCAATTCTATGTTGTCAAAAGCGATTAAGCAATTTCAACATCGGCACCAGCTTCTTTCAGCTTGTTGGCGATATCGTCAGCCGTAGCTTTGTCCACACCTTCTTTAACAGGCTTTGGAGCGCCATCTACAAGGTCTTTTGCTTCTTTCAGACCTAAGCCAGTCAGATCTTTAACGATTTTTACAACGTTCAGTTTGGAAGCGCCTGCGCTCTTCAGAATTACGTTGAAAGCTGTTTTCTCTTCTACAGCTGGGGCTGCAGCACCAGCAGGACCGGCAACAACAGTAGCTGCTGCTGGCTCGATTCCATACTCTGATTTTAAGAAATCTGCCAATTCCTGTACTTCTTTTACAGTAAGGCCTACTAACTGTTCTGCAAGATTTTTAACGTCTGCCATTTTTATGAAATTTTTTCCGACTTCATTTCCACCTCTGGAGGATCCGCCGGATGGTTTAAAAAAATTTGCCTTTATTAACCCTCAGGCCTGGGTCTATAATGTGCTAATGGTATTAGCCGATTATTTCTTATTCTGCTGCAGGTGCCGGGGCGTCTGCTCCCGCTGCCTGTTTTTCGTGGTGGTGCAGTAAAGCAGCCAGTACACGCTTCGCAGGAGATTGCAACAATCCGATCACTTCGCCGATCAGTTCATTCTTCGTTTTGATCTTCGTTAAGTTAACCAGGTTGCTATCACCTGAATAAATATCACCATTGATGAATGCCGCTTTCAGCTCAGGCTTTTCGCCTTTGCTTTCGGTACGGAACGTACTGATGATCAGGGCTGGCTCTTTTGGATTTTCAGAAAACATTAGGGCTGTTACATTGTTCAGGGAATCGAACATGCCGTTATAGCTTTCATTTCCTAAGGATTCCAGAGCTTTTTTGATGAGGGTGTTCTTGGCCACCTTCATCTCTACATTTTTATCGAAGCACACCCGGCGTAATTTTGAAACCTGCGCAACAGAAAGTGATTCGGTATTGGTAACATAGAAATTGTTGTATTGAGAGAATTTCTCTTTCAACGATTCTATGATCTCGTTTTTTTGTTCTTTAGTCATGATAATTAGTTTTATCCCTGAGGATTAGTGAACAAAAGTTTTAGTGTCAATGGAAATACCGGGACTCATCGAGCTGGCCATGGTAAAACCTCTCAGGTAGGTACCTTTTGCGGTAGAAGGCTTTGCTTTGATAATAGCATTGATGAACTCCTGGCTATTTTCGGCGATCTTGTCGGGCGAGAAAGAAACCCGGCCGATAGAGGCGTGTATGATACCGGCTTTGTCAACTTTAAAAGCGATTTTACCACCTTTAACTTCATTCACTGCTCCGGCAACATCATTGGTAACCGTTCCGGTTTTAGGGTTCGGCATCAGGTTACGGGGACCTAAGATCTTACCGAGGCGACCGATCTTCGGCATTACGGCCGGTGTGGCAATGATTACATCTACATCGGTCCAGCCACCTTCGATCTTCTGAACAAATTCATCAAGACCAACGAAGTCGGCACCAGCGCCTTTGGCAGCGGCTTCCTGGTCAGGGCCGCACAGCACGAGTACTTTTTTGGTTTTACCGGTTCCATGAGGAAGTGTTACTGTTCCACGGATAGCCTGGTCAGCTTTTTTAGGATCTACGCCTAAACGGATATGTAAGTCAACGGATGCGTCGAATTTAGTCGTATTCACCTCTTTTACCAATGCAGAAGCATCTTTCAAAGAGTACGCCTTGGTTGCATCAACCTTTGCGTTAACCGCTTTTCTTTTTTTGGGAATGAATGCCATTGTAATTCGTTTTAAATAAGTTCAAAATTATTTTTGAGCAGGTCCGCCTTCTACGGTCAGGCCCATGCTGCGTGCTGTACCGGCAACCATGCTCATGGCGCTTTCCAGGGTAAACGCGTTCAGATCAGGCATCTTGTCCTTGGCAATCTCCTCGATCTGTGCCCAGGTCACTTTACCAACCTTCTGGCGGTTAGGCTCTTTCGAACCACTTTGAACTTTTGCGGCATCTTTAAGCTGAACTGCTGCGGGAGGAGTTTTAATGATAAATTCGAATGATTTATCAGAATAAACTGTAATTAAAACAGGGAGTACTTTTCCCATTTTGTCCTGGGTCCTTGCGTTGAACTGCTTACAGAATTCCATGATGTTAATACCTTTGGAACCTAAAGCCGGACCAATTGGAGGTGCAGGGTTAGCCTGGCCACCTTTGCACTGAAGCTTTACATAGCCAGTGATTTCTTTTGCCATTTTCTTCGATTTATTGGTTCAAGCGATCGTTCATCTCAGCGACTACTGGATCTCCCAAATTCATCTCTCATCCCGTTTGACGGGGAATTCAATATCAGTCTTTTATAAAGACCGATGAGAAAGAACTGATTGGGGACGCAAAATTAAGGAAAAAAATGATATCAAATAGTCAGTTATCAGCCTTTTTGTTAACGATATGCCAGATTGTACGCAAAAGCACAGTGCAGAATCCATTTTC
>DATAHC010000007.1:0-11302 GCA_036263415.1 Flavisolibacter sp. | reverse complement strand
CGTGAATCAATCAAGCAGAAGGATACAGACAGGGAGATAAAGCGCTATTTAAAATAATCGTTCAAGCCACCATCAGTACATGAAAAAGATTTTGATTTTTCTATTGATTCTTCTTTCCCTAAAGGCACCCGCCCAGAATGTGATCGGCTACTGGTATGGAACGGCGGCAGTTGAAAATGGCGGCGGAAATAATTATCTCATCGAATTAATACTCAAGCAAAACAGCACGGCTGTCCAGGGGATTATTAATTACTATTTCAGAAATACCTATAGAAGTATTCAGATCAAAGGCAATTATAACTCACTGACACGGGAACTCTCGTTATATAATATACCGGTACCCTATTTCGGTTCAAATGATAACATGCATCCTGACTGTTCCATGAACCTGGTGGCTATTCATCGCATAGCCAAAGCTGGTTCCAGCTTAAGCGGCAAGCTGGCAGGTACGGAAGCCTACAAGTATACCTGTCCGTCTATCGTATTTGATTTGCATTTGAATAAAGATGCCGGCAATCAGGATTCTGTATTAACAGCCCTCAGAAATTTTAAGGAGACGTTTCAATTATGGTCCCCTTCCTCCACCGATACACTTGTAGCAGCGACTATACAGCAACGGCCCATTCAAAATCTCGTGGTGGTCAATGAATTTAAGGACCGCCAGGTAGATATTCAGAATGAAATAGAAATCGACAACGATTCTATTTCAGTCGACCTATATGATAACGGTGAGGTAGATGGGGATTCCGTATCATTATTTTTTAATGACAAGCTATATGGTGCCAACCTGAGGTTGAGTGCCCGCTCTGTCCATATGAATCTGCAGCTGGACACCACTAAGGAATTTAATACGCTTTCCATGTTTGCCAATAACCTTGGGTCTATTCCACCTAATACGGCACTAATGCTCATTTACGATGGCAAAAAAAGATATGAAGTAAGATTGTCCAGCAATCTGGAGAAAAGTGCAGCAGTCAGGCTGAAACGCAAAAAACCAAAACCTTAACGTTTACATCTGAGCTTATAAAAGAAAAGCATCTGAAAATTCAGATGCTTTTCTTTTATTCAATAGCGATGAATCATGAAAATAATTCGGGCTGTTTCAGATCTTCTTTCACCTCCCACTCCATCATGATGTTTTTATTGAAGTCAACCAGTTTGGCTCCTACTGCTTTCCAGCCCATTACATCAACCATCCTGGCAATTTTGAATTTCGCTTTTCGTACCTGCGTTCCCTTACCCGAATGCACGATCAGTATGGGTTCTTCTTCAGTTGAAACCGCTTCCAGTACATTACCTTTTCCTTCCTTAATGAATAAGAATTTCTGTCTTAGGGTTGTAGTCTCAATCCGGAATCGCTTAACATTATACTGATACTTATCCTGATCCAGGTAAACCGCTGTAAGGATACGTTCCGGATCAAACTTTTCAACCAGCATCACTTCTTCCGGATTGAATCGCTGGGTCAACTCCTGATCCGTAAGCTCATAATGCCCATCCGTATAGATCACCAGAACACGATCTTCGGCATCAAAATCTCCTAATTCTATTCCCTTTCCTTCATGATTCAGCCGGCCGAACTTGTCATCAAACCATAATTTAATGCTGCCCAGCGTGGCCACCCCTGCTTCTTTGAACTTTACGGACCGAACCGGGTACTTTGTTACCTGGTTTCCAATGCTGTTACGACTCTTGATCTCCATTTCTTCAAAGAAGAACTCGAATTCTTTATTCCTTGCTGTACAGTTCGGACTCAGGATGATCCGTACTACCTCTGCCTCCCCATTCGGGTTCACAGTAAGGTAATGCACCTTGCTTTTATCATGGCCTTTGGTAAGGTCATATTCTTTATCACGGGTCACTCCGGTTACATTGAAACGTTTGGCAAAACTGAAGCCGGTACCACCATCTGTATAGATCATGTTATAGGTGGTTCGCTCGTCTCCTTTCCGGAAAACAGCCGCATACAAGATGTCTTTACCTATGAATACCTTATCCTGAACTTTTACCACCTTCATGGTTCCCCGCTTGGTAAAGGCAATGATATCGTCCAGATCGGAACATTCTACCAGAAACTCATCTTTTTTAAGGGAAGTACCGATAAATCCTTCATCCCTATTGATATAGATCCGCGTATTCGCAATTGCCACATGTTTGGCTTCAATTACTTCAAATACCTTGATCTCCGTTTTGCGCTCTTTACCTTTTCCATATTTCTTGAGAAGTCCTTCAAAATACCGGATCGCATAATCATTCAAATGCTCCAGGTCAAAATTTACCTGCTTGATCTGTGCTTCCAGATCACGGATTTGCTCATTCAGTTCATCTATATCCAGCTTATAGATACGGCGTACGGGTTTTTCTGTAAGCTTAAGGATATCTTCCCGAGTCACAGCCCGTTTCAATTGTTTTACAAACGGAACAAAGGCTTTATCGATCGCGGCTATTACCTTATCCCAGGTCTCATGTTTTTTCTCCAGTTCCTTATAAATCTTTTCTTCAAAGAAGATCTTTTCCAGCGAGGTATAATGCCATTTATCCTGCAGTTCGCCCAGCTTGATCTGCAATTCCTTCTGCAGCAGGTCCTTGGTATGGTCTGCAGAGATTTTCAGCAATTCATGTACGCTGATGAAGTGCGGCTTCTGGTCAATGATCACACAGGTATTCGGACTGATCGAAACCTCGCAGTCTGTAAATTTATATAGGGCATCAATCGTGATATCCGGTGAAATCCCCGGAGCCAGATCCACCTGTATCTCCACTTCGGCAGCCGTATTATCGGTGACCTTTTTGATCTTGATCTTTCCATTATCGTTGGCCTTTACAATGCTGTCCATCAGTCCGGAGGTGGTCACCCCATACGGAACACTTTTGATCAGCAGGGTTTTCTTATCCAGCTCTTCTATGTGCGCTCGTACCTTGATACGGCCTCCCCTTAGACCCTGGTTATAATCGGTCACATCGGCCATGGCACCGGTAAGAAAATCAGGATACAATTCAAATTTTCTTCCCTTCAGGTATTTGATCGTGGCTTCACAAAGCTCGATGAAATTGTGAGGCAATACTTTAGTGGCCAAACCAACAGCAATTCCTTCAGCTCCCTGAGCCAGTAGCAATGGAAACTTTACAGGTAATGTAATGGGCTCATTCTTCCGGCCATCATAGCTCAGCTGCCAGTTCGTGGTTTTCGGATTGAATACCACCTCGAGGGCAAATTTGCTTAAACGTCCTTCGATATACCGAGAAGCGGCAGCATCATCGCCTGTTCTGATATCCCCCCAGTTACCCTGCGTATCGATCAGCAGGTCCTTCTGTCCCATATTCACCAGGGCATCTCCGATAGAGGCATCGCCATGCGGGTGGTATTGCATGGTTTGTCCGATGACATTGGCCACCTTGTTGAAACGGCCGTCATCCATTTCCTTCATGGCATGAAGAATACGCCGCTGAACGGGCTTCAAGCCATCTTCAATGGCCGGAACCGCACGTTCCAAAATAACATAGGAGGCATAATCAAGGAACCAGGTCTTATATTGACCATTGATGCCATGATCTGTCTGAATGTGTTCGAAATTCTTGTTTTTCATTCGTTCGTAGTACTCGTTTATTGGATGGTGTTATTAAAAATTCAGGAGGTTGCCGCTTCGGCAGCTATTTCAGGTGCTGCTGATTTCAAGCGTACTTCAAATTCTTTCCAGCCTTTGGTGGGATCTCCGGTCAATTCGACTTTTCCCTCCTCAACCAGCTTTTTCAACCGGTTCAAAAGAAAGATATCTCCGGTCTTGATCTTCATTTTACCGAGAATGGAAGTCATAGCCCTATGTCCTTTCTGCCAGTCTTTGCCAAGGCCATTCAATATATCTTTATCATAGAAGCTTTCCTCTTTACCGGCTATCTTTTTTCCTCCTTCCAGGATTCTGATCATGGCATTTTCAGCGCATAGCCGTCGCCATTCATCCGGATCGATCTCGAACTCGCTCAGTGTAACCTTACGACTCAGCTTCTTGGCTTTGAGAAACTCTTTAGGAAGTATTTCATGAAGTGCCGTAGGGTAAAATATATTTCCTTTTTCATTGATAAAAGGAAGATTGTTCATGTACAAAACAGAGATCCTTCCCTGAAAGGCTGCCAGCTGACTGATCAGCCAGTAATAGCCACATACATCATGCTGGTTCTGCCCCATCCAGATCCAAACTTCTTCTTTGGCATTTTCTTCCAGTTCCTTCTTCAGATTATGAAGCAGTAAGCGATCATCAACAAGGCCCATCATCTGGTCTGCATTGTAGGGCGATCCTTCAATCTGTACTTTCCACCAATCCCGACGGGCCTGGTAACCTTCAGTCTCCATGATATCATGAATAGGGCCTACTGCATAGTCGTCTCTCACAATCTCAATCCTGCCCTGTAAACTGTCATCTAATTCTATGGCTTGCTGTAAGACCTGTATATCAGCTTCCTGAAAAACAATATGTATCATGAACTCAGTTGTTATGTTGATTGGTTTAATAATCAGGATGAACAGAATTTTGTCAGGCTACGGCATCCTCTACCGTGTCCAGTTCAACCTTCAGGTTATTAATGATAAACTCCTGTCGTTCCTGGGTATTCTTTCCCATATAATATTCCAGCAGGTGCTGAATATGGTCGCCATGTTCCAGAATTACGGGTTGCAGGCGAATATCCTCACCTATAAAGCGTCCGAATTCGTCAGGTGATATCTCACCCAGCCCTTTGAAGCGGGTGATTTCGGGTTTATTCCCCAGTTTTTTCACGGCAGCCTGCTTTTCTGTTTCGGAATAGCAATAGATGGTTTCCTGCTTGTTTCGTACTCTGAATAAAGGCGTTTCCAGGATGTATACATGGTTATTCTTAACCAGGTCCGGGAAAAATTGTAAGAAGAAGGTCATGATCAACAGGCGAATATGCATTCCATCCACGTCTGCATCTGTAGCAATTACGATCCTGTTGTACCGTAAACCTTCCAGGCCTTCTTCTATATTAAGCGCATGTTGCAGCAGATTCAGCTCCTCATTTTCATAAACGATCTTCTTGCTCATGCCAAAACAGTTCAGGGGTTTACCTCTCAAACTGAATACGGCCTGCGTTTCCACCTGCCGGGCTTTGGTAATGGATCCACTGGCAGAGTCACCTTCCGTAATAAAAACAGTCGTTTCCTTCTGGGTAGCAAAGAATTCCTGCTTACCTTTTGCCGGCGGCTCGTCATTAAAATGCACCCGGCAGTCTCTCAGCTTTTTATTATGGAGGTTCGCCTTCTTTGCTCTTTCATTCGCCAGTTTTTTGATACCGGCCAGATCCTTACGTTCTCTTTCACTTTGCTCGATGCGCTTTTTCAGTGCATCCGCCACCGAAGGATTTTTATGGAGAAAGTTATCCAGCTCCCGTGAAAGGAACTCCTGCATAAATTGTTTCATGCTTGGACCACCCTCATCCACATTCACCGAGCCCAGCTTGGTTTTGGTCTGTGACTCAAATACCGGTTCCACTACCCTTACGGAGATCGCCGCAACAATACTTTGCCGGACATCCGCTGCTTCATAATCTTTCTTGAAATGATCCCGGATCACTTTCACGTATGCTTCCCGGAAAGCGGCCTGGTGCGTACCACCCTGCGTGGTATGCTGACCATTCACAAAACTGTAATAGTCCTCTCCATAATCATTATTATGAGTGATCGCGATTTCTATATCTTCTCCTTTCAGGTGAATGATCGGATAGCGTATCGTTTCAGGATTGGTATCAGCATTGGTATTGCGGATCAGCAGGTCCAGCAAACCGTTCTTGCTCATGTAGGTCTTACCATTGAATATAAGGCGCAGGCCCGCATTCAGAAAACAGTAATTCCAGATCTGTTTTTCCAGGTATTCCGGTATGAAATGGAAATGCTTGAAAATGGTATCATCAGGAATAAAGGTTACAAGCGTACCATTGTCCTGGTCGGTTTTTGCTTCTTTATGCTCACGGATCAGCACCCCACGCTCAAATTCGGCTTCTTTTACCTTTCCGTCCCGGAAAGAAGCTACCTTAAAATGATGGCTGAGCGCATTGACCGCTTTGGTACCCACTCCATTCAATCCGACGCTTTTCTGAAATACCTTACTGTCATATTTAGCGCCTGTATTGATCTTGCTGACAACGTCCACAACTTTCCCCAGGGGAATGCCCCTTCCATGATCACGGATGGTGACGGTTTTCCCGGAAATGGTAACCTCAACCGTTTTTCCATAGCCCATTGTGTATTCATCAATACAATTATCAATCACCTCTTTTACAAGGACATAGATTCCATCGTCCGGGCTGGAGCCATCACCCAGTTTGCCGATATACATACCGGGTCTGAGCCTTATATGCTCCTTCCAATCAAGGCTTTTGATGCTTTCTTCCGTGTACTCAAACAGGTTTTTCTTAGATTCTGACATAGGTTGTATTGAACAATTGGGTAAAAATAAGTTTTTCTATTGACCGGTTTTTGTGAAATGGCTCAGTATCAAATTAATAGAGGCAGGATCTGAAAATGATCGGATCACTATTTTTTTGACTGGTCGCAAATATACTAAAATAAACGGCTATTTTTACTAAATATATTAGTTTTTTGATACGAGAAGCGCCTTTGTTTTAAGTATCTAATTATTTGTAAATCTGTACGTTATGAGTTTACATAAATTTTACCATTCAAACGCTTTTGCTTCTGATTATTTGATTATTTTTGACCCGGACTTAGGCACAATTTTTAAGACTTAGTAACCTACGCCTCACTACCCATTAATTCTACTTACTACCCATTTCGTTACGCGCTTGTGTTTTTTTGATTTTAACCACCAAAAACGGAGGATTGATTATGTATTCGTATGGATTGTTGGAACCCGGATGTTATTACCTGGTGCAGGAAGAAGCGAATTCCCCTATCGAACTGATAAAAGTTACAATGGAATCGGACCATTGTATGTACGTATTTAAATATAATGATGAACTGACCACCCGGTGGAAGCGGAAATCAGATAAATTATTCGACATTCTGGAATGCCTCAGCGATGAAATGGTCGAGGTATGGGAGAAACATTATAATAATAATGAAGAATCTTATTACGAAGAAGATGAGGAATAAAGATCTTTAGGGAGAGGGAATCCGTTGCCAAATCTTTACAGAAAGGCTTATTTTTAAGCGTAAACTGTTTAGACATGCAACTAAGACCACTACTTCTCACGATTTTCCTTTGCTTTACAGGTACCATCATCCTGGCGCAGGATTTCCTGCCAAAGGATTACCTTACTGCTTCATTTCACTCCGGGCGAAGGGAAGCTGCGCGTGCACAAATGCCAGCCAATTCCGTCATGGTGGTGTTCGCCGCCCCGACACGCACCTTTGCCAATGATGTGGAGTACCTCTATCATCAAAATCCCGATCTCTACTATTTCACCGGTTATAAGGAACCGCATGCCGTGCTTCTGATCTTTAAAGAAGACCAGAAGGCGGCAGATGGCACTACCTATAAAGAGCTCTTCTTTATTCAGAAAAAGAATCCGCAACGGGAGCAATGGACCGGCAAACGCCTTGGCATCGAAGGTGCCCGGGAACGCTCCGGTATCGCAGCCGTTTTTAATGGTGAGGATTTTGAGAAAACAGCTATTGATTTTTCCCGCTTCGATAAGATCATCATGGATCAGTTTCCGGACGGTATTGAAGGCACCTCCAACGATCCGGCAAATCTTGGGAATCTTTTAAAAACATTTATAGCAAAAGCAGGCTTGAAAGATTACGATCCTGCTGTGGATGGTAATCTGAATGCCATCAGCCAGTTCGCCTATTTCAGCAACCTGTCTCAGATAAAGCAAATGGTCCGGAACAGGGAAAAGGATCACCCGGCCGTTCTGGCAAATCCCCTCCTCACCGAATTCTTTTCCATAGAAGATTCAGTTAGCCTGGATGCTTTTAAGGCCAAGCTGACGAAACAACGTGTCAGTACTGCTCTTTTCAGGCAGATCACAGCCGGCTTGCGTGAAATCAAGACGCCTGAAGAAATGTACCTGATCCGTAAGGCCGTGGAGATTTCCTGCCAGGGTCATAACGAAGTTATGAAAGCCGTTCGTCCGGATATGTCGGAACTGGAAATTCAGGGGCTGCATGAATATATTCATAAAAGATATGGTTCCGAAGAAGTGGGCTATGGTTCCATTGTGGGCGCGGGAGAAAATGGATGCACACTTCATTACATGGAAAATTCGAAAACCAGGGTAGGAACCGACATGCTCCTGATGGATGTGGGTGCTGAATACCATGGCTATACAGCAGACGTTACCCGAACCATTCCGGTTAATGGAAAATTTTCACCGGAGGCCCGCCAGATCTATCAGCTGGTGTATGATGCTCAGGAAGCTGCCTTTAATATATTGAAGGAAGGGGCCAAATTCGCCGATGCCAGCAAAGCCGCTAAAGATGTCATTGCAAACGGATTGGTGAAGCTGGGAATCATCAAGGACGTAAAGGATGTGAATAAATATTATCCCCACGGCCTTTCCCACCATATCGGACTGGACGTGCACGATAAAGGTTCTTATTCGACCCTGAAAAAAGATATGGTTATTACTATTGAGCCGGGTATTTATATTCCATCAAACAGTCCCTGCGATAAAAAATGGTGGGGTCTCAGTGTGCGCATCGAAGACGATGCCCTGATCACGGAGAAAGGATATGAACTGCTTACTTCCTTTGCCCCACGGTCTATCGAAGGCGTAGAGAAAATGGTAGCTGAAAAAAGCGCTTTGGATAATTATAAAGTGCCGGCACTTCAAACCGTTCCCAAGAAAAGTTTCTGAATCTTCGTAAGGCATACCCATATTAGTTCTTTCTCAGGCGGGTATGCCTTAATTCCAATAAATTAAGCGCATTAGCGGGAAACCCTTCTACCCATGGTTGAACCAGGTGTACCGCCACATCATACCATAAGGGAACAACCGGTGCATCGCCGATCATCAGCTGATCTGCCTCCTGGTATAAACGGTACCGTATCGTATCATTAGACTCTGCGATCGCTTTCTCAAATGCCTTGTCAAAAGCAGGATTGGAATAGCGGGTATAATTCGGCGGCGCCGGATTCTTTGAATAAAATACAGACAAATAGTTTTCCGCATCCGGGTAGTCGGCAATCCAGCTCCCTCTGAAGAAAGGCGCCTTTGAGCTCAAGGTCAATTCCAGCAGTAACGATTTTTGAACGACCTCCACTTCTACCCTCAAGCCGATATCTTCCAGTTGCCGCACTATATAGCTGGCAATATCGGAATAGATGGGTATGGTCAGGAGCTTCATTACGGGACTTCCTGCTTTTTTGTAACCCGATTGTTCGACCAACTGTCTTGCTTTATCCGGCTCGTACTGATATCCCTTCACACGCGCCGAATCAAAAGAAGGCAGCCCTGCAGGAACAAAGCCGGATTGAGCGGGTATTCCCAAAGAGTTGCGTAAATACAGCACCATTTTCTTTCGGTCAAATCCATAATTGATCGCTTGCCGCACCTGTTTCCACCGTAAGGGGGACTGTTTTATCAGGGCATTGGAGGTATCGGTAAGGATGCCGAAATATTCCACATTGAGATAAGGATGTGTCTGTAGCTGTATCCGCGATTGCCAGGCTGCTCTCAGCTGGCCTGTTTTAGTAAGCACTTCATCCTTGAAGGACGCGTCAATATCATTGATAAAATCGAGCTTTTGCTGCCGGAACAATAAAAACTCCGTTGCTTTATTGTCATAAAAACTAACCTTGATACCATTGAGATAGGGTAACGGGTTTCCGGCAGCATCTCTTTCGAAATAAAGAGGGTTCTTCCTAAACACAAGTGCCTGGCCTTCCTCCCAGGCCACAAATTGAAAAGGTCCGGTTCCTACCGGGTGTCTTCTGAAATCGGCACCATAGTGCTCTGTTGCTTCATAAGGAACAACAGAGCAATACTGCATGGACAAAATACCTAAAATAGGTTGGTATGTCCGGTTTAGACGAAGCTGAAAAGTGGTATCATCCACCGCAATAAAGGCTCCTGTCGAGTCGATCTTATCGTTGAAGATCCAGGACCCCGGACTGGCGGTGGCTGGTTCCAGCAAGCGCTGAAAGCTGAATACGACATCTTTTGCCGTCATTAAACGTCCTTTACCAGTTGGAAAACAGGCATCGTTATGAAAGTATACATCGTTCCGGAGATAAAAAGTATAGGTTTTCTTGTCATCGGAAAGTTCCCACCGTTTCGCCAGAGAGGGTATGATATGTAACTGGCTGTCTACTTCCACCAGGGTATTATACACTTGGTGAATGGCCCACATAATGGATTGATTCTTTGCAAATGCAGGGTCCAGGGAAGCAATGCCGGTCTGCTCGTTATAATGAAAGATCTGGCGGTCGCTCTCTTCACTGCTGTAACACGAAGCCAGCAGCCATAAACACAGGATTGTTAAATATTTGAAACGGGAAAACATATGGTATTCAAAAGCACTCTAAATTAGACAAGTATTTAATCTAACGATGAAAATCAAGGATATGAAAAAAAGCGCATGGTCTGCTATTCTGTTATCGCTGACAGCCTCCTCTTTAGTCTGTGCTCAGCCCCTTTCCAAAAAAGAAAGCTTCACCAGGCAGGATACCCTGCGCGGAACCAATGGCCCGGGAAGAACCTGGTGGGATGTTCTACATTACCATATTTCAGTAACACCGGATTATACGGCGCGGTCCATACAAGGCAAAAACACGATTGTTTTTAAAAATAACGTTACACCGGGTACCCAGGCCATGCAAATCGATTTGCAGGATCCGATGGTCCTGGATAGTGCGGTTCTCCATGCCCTACCTCTTACTTTCAAAAAGGATGGCAATGCCTGGTTTATCCAGTTTCCGCCCCGTTACGCAGCGCTGACCGATTCCATTCAGCTCTATTTTCACGGAACACCCCGCGTTGCCAAGATGCCCCCGTGGGATGGCGGCTGGATCTGGGTGAAAGATAA
Organism: Flavisolibacter sp.; assembly: GCA_036263415.1. GTDB lineage: Bacteria > Bacteroidota > Bacteroidia > Chitinophagales > Chitinophagaceae > Flavisolibacter. The sequence goes on along the minus strand of DATAHC010000007.1, from coordinate 300 downwards.
AGCAGGTAAGCCATGGATAAGTGTTGCCTGTCAGGGACTGGGCGCATCGGTATGGTATCCCTGTAAAGATTACCAGGGGGACGAACCGGATAACGGTGCTTCATTGGCTATAACGGTTCCGGACTCCATGATCGCTGTGGGCAATGGCCGTCCGGACGGCAAGCGCGTAAACAATGGCCTCACAACCTATCGCTGGGAGGTGAAAAGCCCGATCAACAACTATGACATCATTCCCTATATCGGCAACTATGTAAACTGGAGCGACACGTTACAGGGAGAGAAGGGCAAGCTGGATCTGAA
>DATAHC010000006.1:0-9530 GCA_036263415.1 Flavisolibacter sp. | reverse complement strand
TAATATGGCTTGCGCAATTATATTTTGGAATAACTTATCTTTTATACAGTTTGTAATAATCATACTACTATGAATTGGCATCTATATGATGAAACACTCAAGTCAATTTCGATAAGTTCATTTTAACAGCTTTATTTATTTAACCAATTGAAATTCTTACAACCATTTACGCCTTTGCCCTTCTTTCATCAGGCAAACTTTGATATGATGCCTGCAATTCAGAATTTTATAGCCTATGTTCTTTTCTAAATTTAGGTGTATGTTTTTACTACAAGAACAACTTTACCATCAATCACGTTTTCCAAAATACCTTCAAACATTATGCTTTCTTCTAAAAGAAATGTGTCTAAGTTTTTAGCTTGCCTATATTTAAGTTTTTGTAATAAATTTTTAGCTAAATTTTTATCGATTACATGGGGGTTTGGTGTGTAGACAAATTCCCCTGGAAACCATTTAGCTATTTCTAAATGATTGCTATTTGATTTATCGTTATCATATTGGTAATGATAAAATAACTTACTCTCATCTTCGTTATAAAAATGAGTATAAAACTTTTCAGAAAATCTCAATTCAGGCATTTCGTACCAGCTTTCTTGACCATATTCTGAGCATGTCATGTACATATATAAAAGCTTAACAAAATTGGTCTCCTGATTATTATCACGATTTAAACTTAGTCTTACAAGTCTATTTTTAATATCTCTACATGCAGCCTTTTCCGCTAATTTAAAATTGATAGTGGGATTATATTTTTGTTCTCTTTCGTGAAAAGGTTTTTCAACTTCCAAATTCACCTTATTCAAACTTGTGATCAATGTATCCAGGATTTTTTGTCGTTCTACATCATCTTCAAATTTTATTTGCAAATATTCAGAGAGATACTTAGAGTTCAGTATGATGAACGATATATTATTATTGGCATAAATCATTTGTCTCAAATCTGTAGCCCCCTTGATAGCAACTGATTCAATTTCTTTTCAAGAAACTTGTATCCAGCTAATCCATCCTGCGGGTAAATATTTTCATCATTTGGTTCTAGCTCATTTTCTTTAATATGCTTTAATCTATCATCATAATATTCCAGGTATTTTTTATTCGATATAACATCTGTTTTAATAAAAGGACTCAGAGGCCATTCTTCCTCTTTCCAATTGCTATACTTACCGAGGATCTTCCATTCTCCTTTATCTAAACCTAGTGAGCCAAATTTTTTTATTAGAACTATATTTTTCTTATTCCTTAAAAATTCTTCAACTAAAGAAATTTCAGGAATATTATCAAATCTTTTATTTATAAAACACCCAAGAATAATTGGCTTATCAATCCTGGTAATTAATCCTGCGCCATAACTATTATTTATTAATGGTAAACATATAATATATCCTTTGTCATATCTTGCCTTCATAGTTCAAAATTCTAACAGGAATAGATAAAGTCTTGCTAACTTTAAGCAGCTGTAGATCTCATAATCATTGCATTTTTGAAAGTTTCCATTCAATATATTCTGCTAAATCACAAAGACTAATCAGATCATTTTCATAATTTTCATAGTTCATTAAATTTTCAAGATCGAAATAGTTTATTTCTGCTGCCTTTTTTTCACCCAGAAGTGCATCTAAAAGTTGAAAGACAGCATTTTTATATTTTAATTGAACTTCTTCTTTATATCCTTTTATGCAAATTCTTATACCAATCTTGTTTTTATCCAAGTTGCTATTTAATGGCATAAAGAAAATTTCTTTTGGATCAAGTTTTATATCCTCATATGTAGTTATAAAGTTGCAGCCCAGTGAAGGTTTAAATGCGATAATGTTCCAATTAGAAAATTTCGGAGCAGAGCTTACAAGATTGTCAACCTCGATGAAATGATTCTTATTTCCTTCAGCTGAAATTATCAATTCAGATATATCAGAAGTAGGTTTGTTCCCAATCTGGAAAAACAAATATTTGGAATATTCTTGAAGATTATTAAAAAAATCACCCATCAGATCTTCTAAATCCTCATCGGTAACTAAATCCAAGTTCAAATACTTATTGTTACTCTCTTCAAACCAATTCCAAAATTTTTCTTCTTTTTCCATAATACTTCATTGAAACCAAGTTAATAACTTGATTGTTGAGCTAATTATTGGTATAATAATATTCCCTTTTGGATTGCTATTAAAGAACACTTCTGTTGTACGTAAACATTTATCATTATCAAGAGTAACCAATTCCTGCAATTTCCTTTAAGATATCTAAGTCTGCTTCGCTTGCTTTAACCAATCCTAAATTGGGATATTTATCTAATTGCGGTGTACCAATTATTGTCTTTTGAAGTGCTAATTCGGCATATGATTTTGCTTCTTCATATTTATTTAGGAATTTGCAAATTTTTGCTAATACAGTATAGTATCTGAATATTTCATCGTTTAGTATCAATGAACCATCTGTTTCTTTGAACTCCTTAGTAAGCAGAGTATACCCTTCTTGAAAACTTTCAACCTTTTTGCCTTCAACTAATGTTTCAACCAATTTTATATCTCCGAACCCACTTGACCCACTTCTACCATGATCTTTATAAAATGTAATACTCTTCCTATAATATTCCTCTGCATTTGTATAGTCCTTATTCCCAAAATAATAATCTCCTAATTGTTCAAATGCAAACATTACATTAGAATATTCATTAGGATAATCTTTTGCTACCCTTTTTAATAATTCACATCCGACAATTTGTATGTTCAAGTCATTAGATTTTATCAAGCGACTCCCTTTTATTCGGAGATACTGTGCCTTATTATAATTACCCCTTGATCTCTTTAATTTTTCTTCGAATTCTTTTTCGACGTCTGGATCCCAATCGTCTCTCAAGTACCATTCTTTCATTTTATTAGTTTTGAGGTCCTAAATAGTTTTTTCTATCTACTTTCATTCTCTTTTCAACTGTGTTAGAAACCTTAGTATCAACACCAGTTATGACCCTAGCCTTTTGTCCATTTTGACTCGATATCGCACTTTGTGCCCGAAGTTGTTTTGAATCCGATAACTTTTTGACATCTTTTACTTCAACAGTGGCACCATTTGATAAATTAGCATCAGGTATTGTCGTTACTTTCTTTCCTGTTTTTGGATCAATAGTTGTTAAACTCGCTTTATTCTTATGCAATCCTTCTTCTGCCAATACTTTTGCTTCATTATCTAATCCTCGTTTCAAGGCCTGTCGGTCAATCTTCTTTGTTACCTGTTTTTCTACAACTTTTCCAACATCTTTGGTAATAGCCCTTTCTGTTGCCTTATAAAGAGTTCCTTCTATTTTTCCACCCGGTAATACAGCGAAAACAAAATCTGATGCTCCATCAGCCCTTGATAGCTTTTCTCCAGTAAGTAAATCTTTACCCGTAAACTGACCCTGGATTCCATTTACAACACCATATACTGGATTTAAATTATGATTAATCCAATTAACTCCTGGTAGCACTCCTTTTTCATAGAAATCCTTAGCCAAATCAAATAGTCCACCACAACAATCATCCCCCTCATCTCCAAACGGATCACTGTATCTCAATGGGCTATTGTAATTGGAGACATATGGACTCCACATTTCCAACTCTTCAGTCTTTGGATCTACTTGCCACCATCTTCCAATTTGTGGATCCAATTCCCGCAACTGTGCATCATAGATTTCTAAGGCCAAGTCTGTTTCCTTTTCAATCCCATTATACTTAATACGGTTCTCTAAACTTCCTGCAGCTTTACTACTAATCCCCGCCATCGCCAGTCCAAAGGGATAATAATGCGTCTCTTCCAATATGGGTCCATGGGTATGCGTCACCTGCAAATTATCGAAATACACCTCCAGCGCGCTTTCATTGGATACATACACATACAGGTAGCCATTGGCTGTAATGGCCAGGTCCTGTAGCTGATGGATCTTCAGTTCCCCATCCGCTCCTACGGGATCCGATCCGGAGGAAGCAGCCACCAGGTGGAGTTGTTCATCCAGCAGCAGGTAGTTCAAAAAGGCCTTAGGCATCGTAGTCAGGTTTGGCTGACCGGCTAAAAAGCCTTGCGCTGGTGTATTCAACACCCCGGAGCTTTGCAGGTCCGTCAGAGAAGCACCTTCCTTGGTCTTCACGACGCCACTGGTCAGGGCCTGTACCAGTTCCGTCAGCGGACTGACAGGCGTACCATATGAGCTACCTCCGGATCTGTACCACGAAGAGGCTCTCAGGTTCACTTTATCACCAGCCATTACTTTTAGCGTGATCGAGGGGCCGATTTTGGGATAGTTCCCTCCAACACGCGCCACCTTATCATTGGGATCGGTCGTACCATCGGCAGGATATAGCGAAGGCTTATCCGCCCGGCTGGTAGCCACATTTCCATACAAGGCTTCTTCGGTGGTGGCTTTGGCCAGCTCCATGGAGGCCGGTGGATAGCCATCGGTTTTATATTCATCGGTAAGCACCATCCGCACATTACCCAGGTGGTCCCTGATGAAGTAATCATTGACCCAGTTGGTGATCACACCACTTGCATCCCGCACGGGCCGTGTTCTTCCTTCTCCCTGCGAGAAGAACTGCACGCGGGCTGCGTAGTCTTCCGGCAAGGCCGTAGGGCTATGCTGCACACTCTGATAAATAAAAGGCCCGGCATAGGTAGTCGTGGTCGTGATCGACTTTCCACCTCCCAGATCTTCGGTAGTCGTTTTTTGGGTCTTTATCCCTGTGGCATCATAGCTGTAGGTGATCGTTCCCTTGGGTGTAGTAATGCGCCAGGGCAGACCCAGGTGGTTATAGCTGATGCCTCCGGAAGCAATGTCTTTATTGAGGTCACCGGTCAGGTTACCATCGCTGTCATAGCTATAGTCGACTGCAGTAGCCGGCTTACTTCCTCCTAAAGCGGTGATATAGGATTTGGAGGTGCGGAAGTCCCCCAGGCGGGTAGCCGTATCATTCACTCCATCCAGTACTTGCAATAACTTATTGGACTGGGCTCCATAGCTGTATTGCAACTGGTCGATATAAGGAGAGCCTCGCAGCCTCAGCCCCTTCTGCCACAGCTCGGTAATATTGCCATTCCCGTCATAGCGCATTGTACCCCCACCAGCAGGATTGCCACCGAGGGAGAAATCCACGCCTTCGGAAGTATTCCAGCCACTGAGAGCTTTCTGGGTAAAGTCCGCCTGCAACAATCTTCCCGCCCCATCATAGGCAAAGCCATAGGCGCGCTGCCTGCCATCCCCACCACTGCGCCAGCGCACGCCCGAGATGTTTCCATTATAAAGGCCTCCTTGTCCAAAGCCCCAGTCGTAGGAGAGCTCCAGGCCAAAGAGACGGTCTGCCTCCCCTGCCGCACCGGTCAGCTCCGGGTGGGCATAGCCTGCATTGATACCCTTTAAAAAGCCCCTTATGTTATAGCTATAGTCCAGTTTTTCTAAGGGGGTAGAAGTAAAGCTGCCATCGGCTGCCCTTCTCCGGCCTACTTCTTTTACCAGCAAATGACCCAGTTCATCGTAGCTGTTTTTGGCTATCCGTATTTTCTGCGCACGGTCCGTTCCCAGGCGCTGCGCTTGTTCCACCAGCCGCCCACCCACGTCATAGGTAAAGTCGGTAGTTACCACTATCGGGGTGGGTCCTCCATGCGACAGGCAGCTGCTCAAGACCCTGCCTTTAAAATCATAGAGGTTGGTTATAATATCGGTTCCTCCCACCGCTTGATCGCTTTGCGATTGCAGCATCCTTGCCTTGGCATCATAAAAGTTCACTGTGGTAAGCCAGGCACCGCTAGCGGGAGAAGTAGGGTCCGAGAGAACTCTTACCCGGGTGCCGGTCTCGAGTCCCACCGTGGCCGTTGAGGCCGTACTTACCGTACCCTCACTATGCAGATTGGTGCCTGCATCCAGGTAAGCATTGTAAGCAGGCGTATAGGTTTTAGCCGTCCAGCTGTAATCATCCCAGAAGGATTGCGTGAGTGGGATAAAGACCGCTCCGGAAGGAAGGGGGCTTTTATTGACTACAACACCCTCAATATTGATTTGCTCACCCCCGCTTCCTGATGAAGAAAGTATCTCCGCGGTAAAATCGCCACCTGTCGATTCAAAGCCATCCGTGAGGGTAATGGAGCGCAGCGCCTGTTTGGTACCCGTGGTGGGCGTTGACAGCACCAGGTCTTCTGCTACACTGGATGGAGGTGCCGGTGCTGTAGTGGTTTGTGTAGTCACCAACGATTGTAAGCCACTAGGCGTTCCGCTATAGGTAGTAATCCCTGTTTGTACCACCCGGTTCAGCGCATCATAGAGCGTGGTGCTCCACTGGGCCCGCGCCCGCTGCCAGCCGTTCTGTTCAAACACCAGCCGGTCGCGGCTATCATAGACCAGGTACACCCAGGCCGCACCGGGAACTTTCTTTCCAATGGTGCGTCCTCTGCCATCATAGCTGTAGCGAAAGCACAGCTCACTGACTAGTGTGGGCCGGGAGGCTACGTTCCAGTCCCCTTGCAGCCCTTCTACGGCCTTGGGCGGCACTACAAAGCTTAAGCGGCCCAGCTCATCATAGATATAGTAGGTCGATAAAAAGCCATTCAGGCCGCTATAGTCTGAAGGCACCGTGGCCGCTACCTGCACCTTCTTAAGCACCAGGCGTCCTTCCAGGTCCGTATACGTTACCACCGCCTTACCGTCTTCATCCAGGGTCACCTGCTTGGATAGGGTGCCGGGATTATAGCTAGTAGTGGTAAGGGGTATATTGGTAGTCAAATCCTCCCCTGCATAGGTCAAGGGATCGGAGGTGATGGTCCATATCCGCACGGCATCCGCTGCTGTATTGAACAGGTTCAACGTCTGCACTCCACGCCCTGATCCTACCCAGCTGTTGCCCGGTGCCAGGGTTTGCTGCACCCGGTTCAGGGGCGAGGCTTCATACTGGGTTTGGCTGTAAAAGAACTGCTCACCTTCCAACATGGCAGCACCCGTGGCCGACTTATAGCCCGACTGGTAAAACGTCTTCTGGCTCCCGAAGGGATCAGTCTTAAACGTACCGTCTGATGAACCTGCGTGTACGTAAGGCAGGTAGTTATATTGGGGCCGACCGAAAGCGTCATAAGTAAAAGGAGTCACCTGGTCATAGCCCGAAGGGGCTGCGCCCCTCTCTACCGTTTGCAGCGGCCGTCCCAGCCCATCCACGTACTGAACCATCTGGCGGGCTTCGCTGGGAGTAGTGGTGTTCAAAAGCTGCACGGCATCACTTACCCTACCCTGCGGCTCCCATACCCGTATGGAATTAACGGGCCCTGCTCCGTAGGGCCCAGGCGTAGCCACAGGACTTTGCGTTGGAACACCGGGTTGGATGGCGGCAGTGGGAACACGTTGCGCCCGCAAAGAGGCGAAATGTGAAACCAGGAGCAATAGAAGTATTAAATATTTATCAGAAGGCTTAGCCATATAGGTACCGTTTATATTCAAAGGGTTGGATCTTTTCAGTCAGAGGTTTATATTTCTGATCAGGTTAAACAGGGATTAGTCGGTTTCCTTATCCTTAATGCGTACTTGCTTCTTTTTTTCGTTAACCAATTGCTTCCTGTTATCCATAAGATCCAGGTAACGCACCCACTGCTGGTTGGTTAACAGGAATTTCAATTGCTTCAGCTTAAACACTTCAAGGTCTTCCATCCTGTCTTTGCGAAAAGAAACGGAAGTGTCGCCGGAAACAGCTAATCGGCCCTTATAGTAAGTGCTAAGCAATGACGTGGCATCAGGTTCCTGGGTTAGGGTTAGTGCAACGGAATCCTTTAAAAACTGCAACTCTTTTTGTACAAAGAGAGGTGCCGTCGTTGCTGATAATTTTTGAGAAGATGCCAGGATCCCCCAGAAAAGGAATACCAGGAAAAATAAATAGCGCATTGAAATAGTTTTATTAGTAAACAATGGTATACCCGGTGCCTGTAGTAGGCAAAAAGCGATGAATGGTCTCCGTACAGGGATAATCGAAATAATAAGTTTCGGTATTATAGAGAAGCGTATAGGATGTGCCCCATACCTGCATCGAATTATCAATGACGTCATCATAAGAATCGTGACACCGGTTAACATGAATGGCATCGCGCCAGTTGAAATTGATACCATTGGCATAATATGGCTTGGTACAGGCAGCATCGGAATAGAAGCGCACCACAATGTCGGCATAGGAGCCATAGCCGCTCGACCAGCCATTTTCCTCGGTTATTTTTGCATAAACGATCAGCGGTAAAGGACAGGCATTCAGATTACTGCCATTACTCACCCAGGTTATTTTACCTGGCTTTATACTGCAGGTTTCCACATTTTTCACTTCTTTCAATTGTTCGCCGGTATTGTTCCCGCCCGCGTCCTTGGCACATTGATAATTTCCGGTAGGTTGCCAGTTCTGCGGTTTGGGACAGGTACTGCAATCCTGTACGGTAGTGGTCCTTTTGCTGTTGAAACTTGGACTGCAGGGATTTACATCGGTTTCTTCTCTGGAAGCATTTCCGGTAGTTTGACCGGATGCATCTGTAATACAGGAATAATTAGACTGCCTCCAGTCCGGCAGCACGGCACAGGTAGATCGCAGTCCGTCATCCACCCATCTTTTAGATCCAAAGGTCCTGCTGTTCGCATTTCTGTCTTCCTCCTCATGCTCCTGGTGGCCCGATGTATAGGCACTATTGATGGAGCAGGGCTGACAGCGAATAGTGCCCGTGGAAGTCCATAAGGGTGTCATATCGAAGCCGCAGGATTGCGCAAGGCCCGAATAACCATAACATATTTTTTTCAGTACGTTTCCATCCTGGTCCTTTACATTCGATAAGCGTCCTAAGGCGTCATACTCATAGAAAGTGGTATGGTTGCCGGGATCTGTCTCAGAAGTAAGGTCCCCTGTTTTCGTATAGGTATAGGTAGTTACCTGGGCATGAAACGAGCTTAATCCCACGCGAAGCTTATTCAGTTCGCTCCGCAATGCTGCATCTCCTGCAGGTGATTGAATAAGGGTATTATTTATCAGAGCTGTAGCGGAAACATAACTGGCGCCAACGATTTTTGCAACCGGCTCTTCATTATTGTACCCATAAATCCACGAGGTAATGAGGCCGTCTTTATTCACAACCTCAACCACATGGCCTTTATCGTATTTTAAAATGGCTTCGTTTTCATAGCGGGAATCCTTAGACAGCGAATATCCTGATACCGAAGCATTGGTAAAGGAGTTGGCAGGCTTGGTAAGATGGATTGCCTGAAGGTTTTGCGGCTGAACAGTTCCTGCCGGATTGCTCACAAAATCATAGCGCGTAAAATTCGAGGTATGGAGTTTCGAATCCGTTAAGTTGCTTTCTTCAATCACCGGGTTCTGAAAACGGTCCTGTAATTCTAAAATGGGTTTTAATTCTATATCGGCAGCTGCTTTGGCCGCATTATGGGCGGTTTGATACGTGTTGACCGGATCGGTAAAGTTTTGCTTTCTGTAGGCCAGGTAAATCTGGCGGTGAACGGCCTTGCGGTACCGGTAGTTCATAAATACATTCACGCGCTTCCA
>DATAHC010000005.1:0-27284 GCA_036263415.1 Flavisolibacter sp. | reverse complement strand
TTGGATTGATGCTTGCCAGCGCATTACCTGCAGCGGAAGTGCCGCTGGCGTCGCCGGTGAATGCCGGTACCCCGTCGATCACAATCAGAGGATAAGAACTCAGGGAAATAGAATTCGTACCCCGGATACGGATAACCGGAGGATTGTTCAGTACACCATTAGGCACGGTGATCTGAACACCGGCAGCCCGGCCACCCAAAGCCTGCTCGAAGCTTTGCACCGGCTTTTCGGCGATTGCCTTACCGGAAACGGAAGACAGGCTTCCTGTAACCTCTTTTCTTTTCTGTGTTCCATAACCTACCACCACAATATTTTCCAGATTGCGGTCGCTCGTTCTAAGACTAACGTTTACGGATGTTTGCGAACCGATGGAAACTTCCTCCTGCTGCATGTCAACGGAAGAAAATACCAGTGTCCGGGCTGTTGCCGGAACTGTGAGTGAATAGGTACCGTCCATAGCGGTTACGGTACCGGTTTTAGTACCCTTGATCATTACGGAAACATTAGGCAGTCCTGCCCCTTTATCATCCGTGACCTTTCCTGAAATGGTACGCTGTGCCCAGCTGCTTGCAGACAACAGGGCTCCAATCATGAAGAAGAATAGCAGTTTTCTCATGTGCATTTAGGTTTGATAATTAAAAAAAGTATGACAGTTAAAAGCAGTTGGTCTTACGGAGGATTGGATAGAGGTACTATCAATAGCAGGCTAAATTCTCTTCAGAGGGACGGAAAATGGAAAATACGATTGGTTACCGTCTAAAATACTATTTTTCGTTGAATCCTGTTTATTTACCGTTCATCATAAAAAAAGCACCTCTTTTCAGACAAGGTGCTTTTTCAATTTGCTGCTTCTGATAAAAAAAATCTAACCAACCTTCTGCCTGTAAACATTCAGCAGAAGTGCCGGCAGTAAAACCAGGTTGGCAAAAGTGGCTGTAATCAGCGTTAAGGAGGTTAACCATCCCAGCGATTCCGTACCTCCGAAGCTGCTGAAGCAAAAGATGACAAATCCTGCGATCAGTACGATGGATGTATAAATGATACTTAAACCGGTAGAATGGATGGTCTCGATTACTGTCTTGCCCACATTTCCCTGATTGGGTTTCAATTGCTGCTTATAGTTTACGAGGAAGCGGATGGTCACATCAATGGCAATACCCAAGGCTACGCTGAATACCAATACCGTAGACGGCTTTAACGGCACGCCCGCCCATCCCATAACCCCCGCCGTGATGACAAGCGGAATTACATTGGGGATCAGGGAACATAGTAAAATCCGTCCGGACCGGAACAGGTAAAGCATACAAAGGGCGATCAGCAGAAAGGCCCAGAATATACTTTCTTTCAGGCCATTGATGATAAAACGCGAGCCTTCCAGGAAGGTAACACTGGTGCCTGTCAGCTGCACGTTGTATTTCGAGGTATCAAACAGGGAAGCGGCCTTTTGCTGCACACTATCCAATATAAACGGCAGCCGGTCCGTACCCACGTCTTTCATACTCACGCTAATACGTGCCTGCTGCCGGTTGCTGTCCATAAAAGTAGAGACCAGCCTGGAAAACGAGTTTGCAGACGTTCCGGCATCGGAGCTGGAGGCCAGATAAGGCTTTAAGGCCAGAAGGTCATTCTCGCCGGGGATGATATAATTCGTACTATCCCCTTCAAAGAAGGCCTGCTTCGCAAACTTCAGCCCTTCCGTTACCGCCAATGGCTTTCCTATATAGGAGCGGGAGGCCAGGTATTGGGTAAAGGAATCAATCTTGATGAGGTTATTAAGGTTACGGGTGACACCATACTTCTTTTTGGTATCCACCACGATCTCCAATGGCATTACACCCTTGAAATGCTCTTCGAAAAACTTAAGGTCGGTGTAGATCTTATCGGTTTTCGGCAGGTCTTCCACAATATAACCTACGCTTTTCAGGCGCAATATGCCCATCACTGAAAAGATCAGAATGATGCCGGTAGTGATATAAATCGATTTTCTGTGATGCATGGACCAGCGCTCCAGACGGTCCAGCCAGCGCTGCAGGCGGGCATTCTCCAGGTACCGGGTATGGCGCGTTTTAGGGGGTGGCAGCAGGTTAAGCACTACCGGTATCAGGATCAGGGAAATAAAGAACAAGAGCATGATATTGATCCCGGCTACCACACCAAATTCTTTCAGGATGGCACTCTTGGTAAGCGCAAATACCGCAAAGCCAATGGCAGCCGCTATATTGCAAAAAAGAGTAACGATACCCATCTTGCCGATCATATTGATGATCGCCTCTTTTTTGTTCCCGGTCTCCCTGTAGCTGGTGTGATACTTATTAAGAAAATAAATACAGTTGGGTACCCCTATCACTACTACCAGGGGTGGAATAAGGGCTGTAAGAAGCGTGATCTTATATCCGATGAGTTGCAGGATGCCGACGCTCCAAATCACTCCGATGATCACAACTGCCAGTGACAACAGCGTGGCACTCACAGAGCGGAAAAACAACAATAGGATGAGAGCGGACAGCAATACGGAACTGATCAGGAAAAAGCGCATCTCCTTTTGAATCCGGTCTCCTACCATGGTGCGGATCAGGGGCAAGCCACTTAGTTTCACATCCAGTTTCTGACGGGTTGAAAAACTATCCGTCTGCTTTACGATATCTTTTACAATGCGGGAACGCTCAGGTGAGGAAAACAGTTTCGAATTCACCCGCACACCCATCAGCCAGGCCTTTGTTTCATAATTATATAATAGTCCTTTATAAAAAGGCAGGTTGAAGAAGACATCTTTACAGCTATCCAGTTGCGATTGAGTGAGTACGGTATCCGGAAAGATGGGTCTTGCCTGCAGCTTTTCGGTGGCTTCATCCTTTATCAGATTAATGGAGGTAGGAATGGAAACCACATCTTCCACCCCTCTTACCTTCTTCAGCTGATGCATCATGCGCACATAATCATTATACACCGGTGCCTGGAACAGCCGGTCTGTTTGCAGCCCCACTGCAATGAGGTTTCCGTCATCGCCGAACTTCTTTCTGAAATTCATATACGCTACATACTTCGGGTTATCCGTTGGTATAGCCTTGGAAAATTCATAACTAAGCTTCACCTTACTGGCCTGCCATCCGAAAAAAGCAGTGAGTGCCAGCAGCATACCAAGCCATAGATATCCAAATCGTAATATATGTCTGCCAATAGATTGCCACATGAATCATAGGTTTGAGGCGCAAAGAAACGGAAAACCGTGCACAGACCATGGTCACCTATTTTGTTGGCTGTCAAACGGGAGACAGTAAACTCAGCTTCTTAGAGTAGCGGACCCTCCTATTTGGTTAAGAAAGCATTGTAAAAAGGCCATAACCCAATTTTTAGATGCCATTCGTTGAGAATGACAAATCCGGTCTCCTTATCAGGAGTGTCAAAGAACACAGAAGAGACTCTTCTCTTTCGGTTACAAAAATAGAATAGGCACAGGAGCAGCTTCCCAAACAGGGAGAATCAGGGACAAATAGGGAGACAAACAGACAAACAAGGACAATCAGGGAGAATGCAGCACCAATAAATGTTCATTTTAGTGAATTCTAAGGAGCGCAATGGTTTCATGGCCTATGGGCAAATAGACACATTGGTACATTATCCCTTAGCTTTGAAAGGTGAGACGGCTCCTGCTACTGGCGATCATATTACCCTTTCTTTCCTATTCCCAGAACCTACAATCTCCTATTGGTTCCTGGCAGGAATACCTGCCCTACCAGAGTGCCATTGCCGTTACGTCAGGCAGTAACAAGATTTTTGCAGCCACCCCCTACAGTCTGTTCACTATCGATCGGGCTACCGATGAAATCCGCCGCATCAGCAAGATCCAGGGGCTAAGTGAAACCGGGGTTTCCACCATACGGTATGATGAAACGGCTGCGCAACTGATCGTAGCCTATACCAACAGCAATATCGATATCATTGACCAGAACGGTATTCACAATATTCCGGAACTGAAAAGGGAGATCCTGTCAGGGGACAAAACGATTTACCAGATCTATTCGGACAATACCAGGCACTACCTCTCGACAGGACTAGGCATTGTTGTTCTGGATGCTTCCAAATTCGAGATCAGGGAATCCTGGCTCATCGGGAACTCCGGGGGCTTTGTCAAAACCAATATGTTCCTTAAGACCGCCGATACTTATTACGCGGCTACAGAAGAGGGGCTTAAAAAAACCTCCGCCCTTACAGGCAATCCTGCTGATTTCCGAAACTGGCAATTGCTCTCGGGAAGCAATGGGTTGGACCGTGCGCCTGCGAAAGGAATTGTATCGATTGGAAACAAGCTTATTGCCTGGCAACAGGATTCTCTTTTTGAAGAGAACGGCGGGAAATGGGAACTGATTTTTGCAAATGGCTGGCCCATTCTGTCACTGCGCAGCTCTGAGAATAAGCTGATCGTTACGCAGCGCGATGCTTCCGGAAATAGCCAGGTTTTGCTACTGGGTGATAAAGGGACCATACTTCGAAAACTGCAACAGCCAGAAGTGATCTCTTTTCCGCTGGAAGGCATCAGCCTGGAAAATGAGTATTGGATTGCCGACCTGTACGGCGGCCTCTCCCGATGGCAGGGTACAAATTTCGAAACGTTCAAACTGAATTCTCCGGAAAGCATTCCTTCAGGTCCCCTGGCTTTTTCCCACGGTCAGCTCCTGGCAGCCGCAGGTTCTGTTAATGAAGCCTGGAATTATCAATATAACCCGAATGGCATCTTCCGGCTTCAGGGCGGTACCTGGACTAATTTCAACCGTTTTCATAATCCTGTTCTGGATAGTCTTCTCGATTTCATGGCGGTTGCCATTGATCCGCGGGACGAGTCGGTATGGGCCGGCTCCTATGGTGGGGGACTTGCTCATATTTTAAATAACGGCCCCATTCAGGTGTTCAAACAGAATAGTCCTATCAGCGCACCTCTTGGTGATCCGGGCAGCTACCGCATTGCCGGACTTTCGTTCGACCAGGATAATAATCTCTGGATCAGCAATTTCGGGGCACCCCGTCCTTTGCTGGTTTTGAAAAAGGATGGCAGCTGGACCTCTTTTACACTCCCTTATATCTTACGCGAAAATGCGCTTTCTCAGATCGTAATTGATGAAGTCAATCAGAAGTGGATCACGGCTCCTTTGGGTAATGGCGTATTGGTATTGAATGATAAAGGCACGATCGACAACCTCTCCGATGACCAATGGAAATTATATCGTGCCGGTTCCGGCAATGGCAATCTCCCTTCCAATGATGTCTATTGCCTGGCAAAAGACAAGAATGGCTTCATATGGATAGGCACGGCTGACGGCATTGGCGTAATTCAATGTGGTGATGAAGTTTTTACTTCCGGCTGCGAGGCCGTACTGCCGGTAGTGAAAGATGGCAGCTTTGCCAATTACCTGTTCAAAGGATCTTCTGTGCAAGCTATAGCCGTTGATGGTGCCAATCGGAAATGGGTGGGTACTACGAATGGCGCCTGGCTGATTGGTGCCGATGGTGACCAGGTGATCCAGCATTTTACGGAAGAGAACAGTCCCCTCCTTGGTAATTCCATTAAAAGCATTTCTATAGATGGCGCATCGGGTACGGTGTATTTCGCAACCGACAAAGGCCTCTGTTCTTTTCGTGGCACGGCCACCGAAGCTTCCGATAATAAAGACAGTACAGTGGTATTCCCCAATCCGGTTCCGCCGGGCTATAATGGGTCTATTGCCATTCGCGGTCTTCCTGAAAATGCTCTCGTAAAGATTACGGAACTGAACGGAAGACTCGTATTCCAGGGACGCTCGCTGGGCGGACAGGCTGTTTGGAACGGAACAGACTATAAAGGCCGCAGGGCTGCTACAGGGGTTTATCTGGTTCTGGCCCGTACGGACGCCGGCGATGAGAAAGTAGTTACCAAGATCGTGTTCATAAAATGACACGGATGCAAAAACTGCATGCATCTGTAAAGGAAGCTATTCGATATCAACTACTGACCATTCACCTTTTCTTAAGTAAAGACAGCACGATTTTTGGGCCTTTTATGCTGTTATAAATCCTCTTTTTAGATAAGAATAGCAGAACTTTAAGCACCCTTTCAAATCCGCTCCTTGTCAGGGCAATTCTATCATGATCCATAAAACAAAAGGTATTGTATTACGGTCTGTAAAGTATGGCGAGACCAGCCTGGTTGTTACGGTCTTCACCGAACAATTCGGGATGCAATCTTACCTGGTGAATGGGGTGCGTACCGTCTCTAAAAAAGGTAACACAAAAGCCAACCTGTTTCAGCCGGCCTCCATACTGGACCTTGTGGCCTATCATAATGAATTTAAAAACCTGCAGCGTCTTCGGGAATATAAATGGGCCTTTCTGTACCAGCAGCTGTTTTCGGATATCCGGAAGAATGCAGTCGCAGTTTTTATGATCGAGCTGCTCACCAAATGCCTGAAACAACCGGAAGCCAATCCGGAGCTGTTCTATTTTGTAGAAGATGCCCTGCACCACCTTGATATTGCCTCAGATAAGGTAATGGCAAACTTCCCTTTGTTCTTTGCGCTGCATCTGGCGGTATTCTTTGGTTTTCGCATCAGTGATGAATATTCGTCAGCCCTGCCCTATCTGGACCTACAGGAAGGCAGCTTTACCGCAGAACAGCCTGTACATACCTTTTACCTGCAGGATCGTGAGGCAGCAGCTGTATCACACCTTCTGAAGATCCTTCAGCCGGAGGAATTGGAAGAGGTGGCATTGAACCAGGAAAACCGGAGACGGCTGACACAGGCCATGGAAGAATATTATCGACTGCATATTCCCGATTTTGGCGTACTGAAGACCCTTCCGGTGCTACGTGAAATTATGAGTTAATGTAGTATTTTACCGGCATGAAACGGCTGCTTGGTACCCTGCTTATTTTCCTGAGTTTATATTCCTCGGCTCAAAAGAATAAATCCCATACGCTTCAACTTTCTTCATTGGAAAATGAAGACAAGCCTGTCATTCCATTTGCAGGCGTTAAAATCATTGATGCCCGTTTTGATAAGTCTACTATTGGAGTAGTTCTGGACAAGTATACTTTCAGAGGGGTTTCAATTAATAAAAAAGACGCTCTTTTTCCTGACTCGCTGACCGAATATTTACCAGAGATCATTTCTAATATTGTTGATTGGATGCCGGAGAAAGAGGACAGCCTGGTCCTGCTTGTTAAAAGGTTCCGCATAGCAGACCATCTCAATAACGTTGACGTCAGCGGACCGCGCCCGGAACTGGTATGCAATGTTTCCATTTCCTTTTTCGCCGGTCGGAAGGATGGATTGCATAAGTTATTTACCATCGAAGATGTTCTTGCCAGACGGATATCCGATGATAACATAAAATATGTTAGTGAGCTTTCAAAATTGAGGGACAAAGTGCTCTTCAAGCTATTCTGTTCCTTTTTCGAAAATAAAAATTGGGTAGCCTCATCTATGGCTTATCCTTCTGCTTCTGTAGCTGAAGGGATCCATAAGCGGTTCAGTCTTCCGGTATTGGTTGATTCCGTTAAAAGGCCAGGTATCTACCGCAGCTTTGCAGAATTTAAAGATAATCAGCCCGGTATTGTTAATGTGAAACCGGTTACCAGCAGGGGTAAGGTGGTTGCCTATAAAGACACAGACGGAAAGTATGTAACTATCAAAGATTACTGGGGATGTTGTGATGGGTCGAAATGTTATATCGTTTTCCGGAATTCTCTTTATGAACTGGAACCAAAAGATAAGGGCTTTCGGTTCCTGTCTTACAGAGACAATCATGATATGCAGAATGATAAATCATTTGGCGATTATGCAACGGATTTTGGCATGCTTCCGGGCGGATTTGCGAAGGTATTTAATGACCGTCGGGCATCAGAGTTCTTTGATCTCAATATGGATTCAGGTGAAGTATACCTGGAAGAATTATTCGGCAGGTCATCTTTAAGTTCCCTGCAAAAAGAAATCCTCCGCTGATCAGGCCAGTTTTCGGATTTGGAACGTATCCGGGTCCAGCAGGTTCACGCCCGGACGTTTCCCTTTTTCAAAGCTTCCCAGCAGAGCGCCAAAGCCCAGAGCTTCCGCTCCGTTCAGGGTTGCCCATTGCAGCATTTCCGGTAAGGGAATATCCGGAAAATAGTCATGAAAAGTTTTGATTTCATCCATGATATTTAGGCTCCGGTTACTGGCCAGGCTGTCGGTGCCCAGAACGATCTTACTACCGTTCCTTCGTAACATTTTCACCGGGGGAACGGCTCTTTCAATATACTGGTTGGCATTGATACAGAGACAGAACCAGGTTGTTTCCCATTGTTCCTGCTTCCGGATGAAATCCAGGTCCTCCTGCTGGGTAAAAGTATTATGCACCAGTATCCTTTTGGATGCCTCACTCAGTTTACTGAAATAAGTTTGCAGGCTCGAGCGGCCGGAGGGTTCGAAATGCGTTGTATCCATGTTCATCAGCTGGTACATCCGGCTGAAATCACCGGAGCCTTTTTTGAAGAGTTCATCTTCAAACCGGGTTTCCTGGTTATGGATACTCACGATCCTGTCTTTAAACAAGGGCTGCAGTTTTTGCCATAAGGCCTCCGATACGGAATAGGGCGCATGCGGAACCACTGCGGTATGGCCCTGATCAAAGCGCGCAAAATGCGTTGCAAGGCTCTTTGCCCTTTCTATTCTCGGCAGGGCCACATCCGGCAACCATCCACTGGCCTCTACAAAATTGTAGTAATTAAGATGCTGTAATTCCTTTTGCCCCAATGTACTGTCGTTGTTGCAGATGTCTCCTACCGCTACGATCCCATTAGCGATCATTTCAGCCTCGGCCTTACCAATCGCTTCCTGAATCATTTCTTCTGCCAGCTGCCGTTCGGTAACTACTTTAAATACGAAATCTACCAGCCCTGTTCCTTCCGGGATCCGTCCCTTCATATGGCTTAATTCAAGGTGGCAATGGGCATTGATCAGACCGGGAGTCAGCATACCGTTCAGATGGATGATGTCATCACCTGCTTCTTCGGCAGATACCAGCTCCTGAACAGTTCCCTGTTCATCAAGTATCAGAACGCGGCTCTCCTGAACGCCGAATCCATCGAATACCTGGTCTGCAAAAAACTTATGGTAGGTCATATCGCCTGTAAAATACACTGTTCTTTACGTTCTTATTCCCAGCCTAAGGTGTAATTTTGCCAGCCAATTTTTACCATGCTCGATAAACTGGAAGCGATAAAAGCCAAATTTGATGACCTGGGGGTTGCCTTGTCAAACCCGGAGATCATCAGCGACAATAAAAAGTTCGGTCAGCTTTCGAAGGAATACCGGAGCCTGGAGAAAATTGTGGACTCCTACAAAAATTATAAAAAGATCCTGGAAGACATTGACTTCTACCGGGAGGCATTGAACGGGGCAGATGAAGAAATGCGTGACCTGGCCAAGCTGGAGCTGCCGGAGGCAGAAGCGCGCAAGGAAAAGATGGAAAATGCCGTACGTCAGATGCTGATCCCCAAAGATCCTCAGGACGAAAAGAATGCTATCCTGGAAATACGAGCCGGAACCGGGGGCGATGAGGCCAGCCTGTTTGCAGGTAACCTGGCCCGGATGTACCTGCGCTATTGCGAACGGATGGGCTGGAAAACTGCCATACTCACAGAAACCGAAGGCACCGTAGGTGGGTATAAGGAAGTTCAGATCGAAGTGACCGGAGAAGATGTTTATGGCACCCTGAAATTTGAAAGCGGCGTGCATCGTGTTCAGCGGGTGCCCGATACGGAAGCAAGCGGTAGGGTTCATACCAGCGCCGCTACCGTTGCGGTGATGCCGGAAGCGGAAGAGGTCGATTTTGAACTGAAGGAAAGTGACGTTAAGATGGAGACGGCCCGAAGCGGAGGTGCCGGCGGACAGAACGTGAATAAGGTAGAAACGAAAGTTTTACTGACCCATATTCCAACCGGAACAGTGGTGATGTGCCAGACCGAACGGTCGCAGCTGGGTAACCGGGAGAAGGCCATGAACATGTTGCGTACGCGCTTATACGAGGAACAGGTGCGCAAACAGGAAGAAGAGATATCCCGACACAGAAAGAGCCTTGTCAGTACCGGAGATCGTAGTGCCAAGATCAGGACCTATAATTATCCGCAGGGTCGGGTTACCGATCACCGCATCGGACTCACTTTGTATAATCTTCAGGATGTGCTTGATGGAAATATCAATGAGCTTCTGGAAGCACTTCAGTTTGCCGAAAATGCAGAGAAAATGACCAGGCAAAATTAATGAGTAAGGTCCTGTGGATTATATTCCCTAATAGCTTCCCTAACCTCTAGCCCTATACGAATAACTAACGTCATCAGACTGTAAACAGCAAACTGCAATCACCGGTTTGCTGTTTCTTTATAGGGGTTATCCTGTAATCCAATTCTTCTGGCATTATTTTTTCTATCCTTACTACGTCAGTCGTTATACAATATGTTTGGAAAGCATTAACAGATATATAAAAACAATTGGCAACATATTTGTAATAATGAATTCAGTTCTTCTCACATAAAGCAGTCAATTTTCTCATAAGCAGTTAGTTTTGGTTGCGACCCCTGTTTCTACAGGGGTTTATTTTTTTCTATAAGTCCCCAACCAAGCCAAACCTCCTCCTATTCCTCCGATCGTATCGCACAAAAGATCATACAGATCAAAAGAACGGTTAGCAATCCATTCACGCTGAATCACTTCTATAGCAAGGCCATAGGCTATTACAAGTACCAGTACGATAAATTTATATTGATTGAGGTCAATCCGAAAAGCCGATGCGCCGATGAAAACCAAACCGGCAAACAGGCCTATATGTACCAGCTTATCAATTGGAAAATCTCCGAACCAACCTTGTCCGGGTAATGCGCTGCCAGGCAGGAAAAACAAGACATTCATAATAAGGAACCAGCTAACAGCCAGCCATTTGGAACGCAACCAGTGGGCTTTGAGCATGCTGCAAGCTAAATAAAAATGGGCCTTTTTCAAGGCCCGATAACCAACTATTGGATCCACATGTAAAAACATACGGAGCCGCCATATTATATACGAGAAAACGGTTTCCCCGGATTTATAATTTACTGAGTACAATAGGCGTGGAGGTAGGCACCGGGCTTCCGCCTTTAGGCTCTACGGTAATGGCAAAGGCCTGTGCATTCCGCACATTCTTCATCTTGATCAGCAGCTTCTGCTGTTTCAATTCGATGAGACCGAGGTCAATGGGCTGGTTGTCCAGCAGCGCCCACAATTGATATTGCTTATCTGAAGCGGTCTGAGGCATATTGTTCACCAGCAGATACACATCCGAACTGGTTGAATCCCAGTAGACCATGCCATATACTTTAGTATCTGTGGTGCTTTGCATGGCAGCCGTTTTCATATCGGGATTGTGAAGTATCTGTGCTTCCCGGTTCAGCTGCTCCAGTTGGGCCGTGGACTGCGCCAGCTCTGATTCCAGCTGCTGACGCTGCGCCTGCAGGTCCTTATATTTATTCTGATTCGTATAACCCCAGTAGGCGGCACCTGCCATAAGAAGGAGCGAAGCGGCAGCTACCCATTTCCACGGATTCATTTTGCGCACCGGCACTTCAGGCTGCTCCAGGCTATAGGTAGAGGTATCTGAGGAAAGCTGTGCAGCCAGCTTTTCCGTGATCACCTGCTTCAGATGGGTAGGCGGCGGAGCGGCATCCTTCAGCAGCTGCTCTTCAAGCTGCAGCTCAAATGTATTCCGCGCTTCAGCGATTTCCGGATATTGGGCGCACAGGGATTCAAACTCCTGCCGCTCGCTGTCCGTAGCCAGCCCCAGGACATAGCTTTCGATGATTCCGCTTGATATGTATTCTTTTACGTTCACTGTTTACGTCAATAATGCTCTTAATTGTGTTAATGCGCTCCGGATCCGGGTCTTCACCGTTCCAAGCGGTATATCCAGGGCTTTGGCAATCTGCTCATGCGTATAACCCTGATAATAAGAAAGATCAATAAGCAATCGCTGCTCTTCCTTCAGTCTGGACAGGACTTTTTTCAGACCGAAGTCTTCAAATCCCGGTTTTACACTGGGAAGTCCGGCCGTTTCGCCATCCATCAGCGGCTGCTGCCGCATGGACTGTTGAAACGCTCTCGACCTGGTTTTATCGATCGCAGCATTCCGGGCCACATTCAGCATCCAGGTAAACAGCCGGCCTTTGGATTCATCATACGAATCAATCCGCCTCCAGATATTCACGAATGCTTCCTGCAATACATCGCTACTCAGCTCCACATCACCTACGATCTGTTTGATCACGCCATACAAAGCACCGGAGTAATGGTCATATAAATAACCAAATGCCTGGTCGTCCTTGTTCCGCAAGGAGGCTACCAGATCCTTCTCTTCGTATGTGAGTGAGGTGCTCAATAGTTGGTTGTGGTCACCGGTTTTATTTACGTAAAAAGGTTCGTATTCAGATTTAAGACTATCCTACAAGGCTTTGATAGGCCGGCGCATCCATCAGCGCCTCAACGGAGGCCAGGTCGGATACCTTCATTTTCACCATCCAGCCTTCCCCATAAGGATCGGAGTTCACCAGTTCCGGATTGGTATTCAGCTTAGGGTTCACTTCAGAAACGGAACCATCCACCGGAAGGAACAGGTCAGAGACGGTCTTCACGGCTTCAACCGTGCCGAATACGGCGCCGGCTTTCAGTTCCTGGCCAACCGTTTCGATCTCCACGTATACGATATCACCCAGTTCATGCTGTGCAAAATCTGTAATGCCGATCACGGCTACATCTCCTTCCAGCCGGATCCATTCATGTTCCTTGGTATAGCGCAGGTTCTCAGGAAAATTCATAAACTAAAATTATGTTGCAATATTAGACAGAGATTTACGGAATAAAAAAAAGAATCATTTCTAAAAGCCGTAGCGAGGTAAGGCCGTGTTTTGTGAAGATTACTTCTTTCTTTTAACCAGCCGGGCTTCCACAATCCGGATATCCTGCAAGGGGCGGTCCCTGTCCTCACCCTTACTGGTGGGTGTACCCGCAATACGGTCCACCACCTCCAGGCCCTTTACCACTTCTCCGAAAACAGTATAATTCTGATCCAGCTGCGGTGTTCCTCCGGTCGTTTTATAAACGGCCCGGTGCTCCGGCGGGATCTTTCTGCCCTGAAGGCGCACCCGCTCCACAGAGTCCAGCTGAGGGTCTGTAAAGGTTCTGCCCTGCACTATATAGAACTGGCTGGCACTGCTTTTCTTTTCCGGATTTTGCTGATCACCTTCCCTGGCTGCTGCCAGTACACCCTTTTTATGAAAGAGCGAGGCTCGGAATTCTGCCGGAATGGTATAGCCCGGCCCTCCGTTTCCCAGCGGCTGTCCGGCTAAGGCGCGCTTGCTTTCCGGATCTCCGCTTTGAATCATAAACCCTTTTATAACACGGTGAAAGAGCACGCTATCAAAATAATGCGACTTCACCAGACGAAGGAAATTATCCCGGTGCAGAGGGGTTGAATCTGAAAGACGCAGAACGATAACACCCTCTGTAGTAACCAGTTCAATATCCCGACGGCGATCTTTTCGCTTCAGCTTCACCTCTTGCTGGCCGGAAGTGGTAAGTACGGCTAACAGGGAGGCCAGGAATAAGAAAAGCCGGATGCTCCCTGGTATGAATCGGGTATGCTTAAACAATATCATGGGATTGAAAATAAAGAAGGATATGGTCTTTCAGAAAATTTTCCTGTTCATGGGGCAGCATGGCAGGCATGGCTTTCAGCTGCGTAAAATGCGGCCATCCATCTTCATCTATATGCGCCAGTTCGTAATAGCCACTGGGAGACAACACCGTACAAATAGCAATATGCATCAGGTCCTGCTTCTGCTCCTTGGTAAATTTGGGTCGTATATCGCCCAGCTCCTGGATCCCGATCAGGAATAGAACACTTTCCACATCGGGCTTTTTGCCAAAACGCTCCATTAGCTTTTCTTCGAGCTTCCACCAGCGGCTTTGGAGATCATCACTAAAATTCATGAAGCGAAGGTAAGGGACAGATACAAAGGGCGGTGGAACAGGGAATGGTACAAGCTTATTATGATCATCTTACCTTCGTTTCCATCATGGAATGGAAGAAAGACAATTATAGCATTACTACGGAAAAGGACAGGGTCGACCGTAATTATGTACACCGCTTTCTGAGTCAAAGCTACTGGGCGCAGCAGATTCCGATGGAAACCGTACGTCGGTCCATTGAAGGATCCTTATGCTTTTGCATGCTGGATGCCGGTAATCAGATCGGCTTTGCAAGAGTGGTAACGGACACCGCCACGTTTGCCTACCTCGCTGATGTTTTTATTGATGAATCATACCGGGGCAAAGGCCTGAGCAAATGGCTGATGGAATGCATCATGTCGCATCACGATCTGCAGGGCCTCAGGAGATTTATGCTGGCCACGCGGGATGCCCATGGCCTTTATGAGCAATTCGGCTTTACCGAACTCACTTTCCCCGAGCGATGGATGCAGATCCACCGGCCAGACCTATACGTTTCATGAGGGTAAACTATGAAGGCCGATAACCACAATCGTTGTTTCAAAATGGCTCCCCTATTCACTATTGACTATTCACCATTGACTATAGAATTCCCATGCATGAACTGCTCCGCGAAAAGATCAATGCAATTGTTCCGCTGACCAAGGAAGAATTTGCAAATTGTCTTAAAGCCTTTACGCCCAGGAAGCTTCGTAAAAAGCAATACCTGCTTCAGGCAGGTGATGAAGCCCGATACCAGGCCTTTGTAGAGAAAGGGCTGTTGCGAACCTATACGGTGGATGAAAAGGGCGGTGAGCATATTCTCCAATTTGCCTCCGAAGGCTGGTGGATGGCCGATCTTCTTAGCTTTTTAACGCATGAGCCTTCCGCTTTTCATATGGAAGCGCTGGAAGACAGCGAGGTGCTTTTGATCGACAAGGCATCCTGGGACCGGCTTCTGGAAGACGTGCCCCGGCTGGAACGGTATTTTCGGGTGCTGATCCAGAATAACCTCATTGCCACCCAGCGAAGGGTATTGCAATCACTTTCCGAATCGGCAGAAGAAAAGTACGTGAAGTTTATGAAAGCCTACCCTGACTGCCTGGCACGGGTGCCGCAACAGATGGTGGCCTCTTATCTGGGATTGAGCCGGGAAACGGTCAGCCGCCTGCACAGGCAACTGGCCAACCGTTTCGGTGTGTGATCCATATCACAGCTATTTCTTGCTTTTTCTCAATGGGGCATGGGGTGCGATCCTGCTAGCTTTGTGTCTTAAACAGAAAGATCATGGCAACAAAATGGAAAATAGACCCGACGCACTCTGAAATCCTTTTTAAAGTGAAACACCTGATGATCACTACCGTAACAGGATACTTCAAACAGTTTGACCTGGAAGTAGTGACGGAAACCGATGATTTCGATGGCGTAAAAGAACTCACTTTCACCGCAGCGATCGATTCGATCGATACCAACAACGCACAGCGCGATACCCACCTGAAGTCTTCCGACTTCTTCCATGCTTCCGAATTTCCGGAGCTGCGCTTCACTGGTAAAAACTATGAAGCGGATGGGGACGAAGCCCGTCTACAGGGCAACCTGACCATCAGAGGTGTTACCCGGCCGGTAACGGTACGTGTGGAATTTGGCGGCATTGTTGTTGACCCGTATGGACAAACAAAAGCCGGATTTACCGTAACCGGAAAGATCAGCAGAAAAGAATTCGGCCTTACCTGGAATGCCGTAACAGAAGCAGGAAGCGTAGTGGTAAGTGATGAGATCAGGCTGCAGGCTGAAATACAGCTGGTGAAACAGGCTGAATTGGTAACCGCATAAAAGAAAAGCAATGACAAACAAAATAAAAGGCCTTCATCATATCACCGCAATTGCCGGTTCCGCACAGCGCAATTATGAATTTTATACAAAGGTGCTGGGCCTGCGCCTGGTGAAAAAGACCGTCAATTTCGATGATCCCGGAACCTATCATTTTTACTACGGTGACCAGGTCGGCACCCCTGGATCGATCCTTACCTTTTTCCCCTGGGAAGGCGTTCAGAAAGGACGGCCGGGAACCGGCATGGCTACCGAGATCGGGTATTCCGTTCCTAAAGGCAGTCTGCCCTTCTGGATCAGCCGGCTCGATCAGTATCACGTGAAGCATCAGGGTATGGCCGTGCGCTTTAACGAAAACTATATAACCCTGGAGGACCCCGATGGTCTGATACTGAACCTGATTGAGACGGAAGCTGATCACCGCCAGGGTTGGATGACACCGGAAATCAATGAAGCGTCAGCCATCAAAGGTTTTCATGGCGTGGTGCTGACCTTACGATATATAAAAGCCACGGCAGGTATACTGACGGCTTTATTTGGATACCGGCTACAGGGCCAGGAAGGAAACCGGCATCGGTTTACTACCGATGTCATAGCTACTGCGAATGTCGTGGACCTGGTGGAAGACCCTGATGGCGCGCCGGGCATCAATGCAGGCGGCACCAATCACCACGTAGCGTTCCGGGTGAGCGATGATCAGCTCCTGATGGATTTCCGGGCAAAGATCGTAGCGGCAGGCTTTCACATAACGGAAAAGATAGACCGTAACTACTTTTACTCCTTATATTTCCGTGAGCCGGGTGGCGTTCTGTTTGAATTAGCCTCAGACAATCCGGGCTTTGCAACCGATGAATCCATAGAAGAACTGGGTACGCATCTGATGCTGCCCGCCCAGTATGAGAACAAACGCAGCCAGATAGAAAAAGTCTTACCGGTATTACAGCAATCTTAATCATAAATAATATGGAACCAGTAGCATTGAAATTGAATGAAAATCAGCGAGGCGCATTTCTGATCATCGAAGGCGATCGGCAACTCGGTGAAATGGTGATCGGGATCTCCGGAAAAAAGCTTAAGGTCTATCATACCGAAGTGGCCCCGGAGGCCGAAGGGAAAGGGCTTGCCAAACAAATGCTGGACAGCATGGTCAGCTATGCCCGTGAACAGCAGCTTCAGGTGGTGCCTTTATGTGCTTTCGTGCTGGCCCAGTTCAACCGCCACCCCGACCAGTATGCCGATCTGTGGAAGAAGGATGGCCAGGGCTGACATTCCCCTTCATAAATGCATTTTAAATAGTTTCAGATGAACAAACTGATCACCGGCATTCACCACGTGACGGCCATTACCAGCAATGCCCAGAAGAACCTTGATTTTTATACCGGCGTTCTGGGCCTTCGCCTGGTAAAGAAAACGGTGAACTTCGATGGACCTGATGTGTATCATTTCTATTATGGTGATGAAAAGGGTACTCCGGGCAGCATCCTGACTTTCTTTCCCTATAGTGGCCTGGTAAATGGAAGGCATGGGAAAGGCCTGTTGAATACCACCAGTTTTTCCGTAGCAGCCGGTTCACTGGAGTACTGGGCAGGGCGTTTGAAGCGGTTCGGTATTCCTTTCAAATCGCCGGTGGAGCGTTTCGGCGAAGAGCTGGTCGTATATTTCGAAGACCAGGATGGTCTGGGCCTCGAACTGGTCTTCAACAACACGGATCAACGCCCGGGAACGGCAGGTGGACCGGTTCCGCAGGAACAGGCCATCAAAGGCTTTTACAGTGTAGAAATCTGGGAAGAAGGGTATGAACGCAGCGCCGGATTGCTTACGGAGCAGCTTGACCACCGGCTTATCGCTGAAAAAGGCAACCGTTTCCGGTATGCCGCCAGCGAAGCACCGGGCCATTATATCGACCTGCTGTGTGCACCCGACCGAATGAAAGGACTGGCGGGAAGTGGAACGGTACATCATCTGGCATTTGCCACACCGGATAGGGCTGCCCAGGAACAGGTACGCCGGAAAATTGTTGAACGCGGACTGAATCCGACACCCATATTGGACAGAAATTATTTTACCTCGATCTATTTCCGTGAGCCGGGAGGCGTTTTGTTTGAGGTCGCCACAGAAAGGCCGGGTTTTGCCATTGATGAAGCTCCGGATCAGCTGGGCCTTCACCTGAAGCTGCCACCACAATTTGAAGCCGACCGCGTTTCGATTGAAAATTCATTACCGCCGGTTGTTTATCAACCGGATCAATTTATCTGACATGCATACAAAACAAATCAGCATAGCCGGAAAAGACCTGACGGCCAACAGTAAGGTCCTTTTGATGCTTCATGGAAGGGGCGCCACGGCACAGGACATTCTGTCCCTCGCCGGGTACCTGGATGTGAAGGAGTTTACTTTACTTGCTCCACAGGCAACCAACCATACCTGGTATCCTTATTCCTTTATGGCTCCGACAGCGCAGAACGAGCCCTGGCTCAGTTCGGCCCTGGCCCTACTGAAAGAAATTACCGGAGAGCTGCTGGCGAAAGGAATTCCTTCAGAGAATATATATTTCCTGGGGTTTTCCCAGGGTGCCTGCCTGACCCTGGAATTCGTTGCCCGTAATGCGCGGCGCTATGGAGGGGTGGCCGCCTTCACCGGCGGATTGATCGGCGATACCATCCATCCGGAAAACTATGCCGGCGATTTTCAGCAGACTCCTGTCTTTATCGGAACCAGCGATCCGGACCCCCATGTTCCGGTGACCCGTGTCTATGCCTCTGCCAACATCCTCAGGGATCGAAATGCCAATGTTACTGAAAAGGTATATGCCGGTATGGGACATACGATCAACCAGGATGAGATGGACCAGGTAAATCAACTTCTGTTTTCTAAAACCATTAAAGAAATTATATGAAATCTCAGGTATACGGAAAAGGCGAAAGAGGCCTGAAAGATATTGGCTGGCTGAAAAGCAACTTCACCTTCAGCTTCAGTGATTATTATAATCCTGTCAGGAGCTCCTTCGGAAGCCTGGTAACCTTCAATGACGATTACGTGGAGGCTGGCAGGGGGTTTGGCATTCATCCGCACGCCAATATGGAGATCATTTCCGTATTGCTGCAGGGAAAGATGAACCACATCGATACCTTAGGCTACAAAACAGTGATCGAAGAAGGCGGCGTGCAGATTATGAGCGCAGGCAGCGGACTCCGGCATGAAGAATATAATATTGGTGAGGAGGAGGTGAATTTTCTGCAGATCTGGATTCAGCCCAAGCAGCAGAATATCCAGCCCCGTTATCAGCAGCGCAGCTTTCCCAAGGCAGGAAGGATAAATGAACTGAAGACCATTGTTTCACCGGAAGAGGGCCAGGCACATTGCTGGATCAACCAGAATGCGAAAATCTCAATCGGCTATTTCGAAAAAGCGCAGGAGCTTACCTACTCCTTCCGTCCGCTGAATCAATGCCTCTTCGTCTTTGTCATGGAAGGAAATGTCCGCGTGGACGGCACCACACTGGAAACCCGCGATGCCATCGGTGTCTGGGAGACGGGTGAAGTACCCTTGCATATTGAAGCCGGTGCCCATTTTTTAGTGATTGAAACACCGGTCAATGCCTGATGGCAGACTTATAAATTACGCTTACCTCAATTATAATGAACACGATCAAGATCATAACCTCCACCACACGCCCCGGACACAAAGGAATTGCTGTGGCCAACTGGATAACAGAAGTAGCCCGTAAGCATCCGGACAGCTCGGTAGAGCTGCTGGACCTCGCCGCTATCAACCTTCCCCTGATGGATGAGCCGCATCATCCGAAACTGCAGCAATACCAGCACGAGCATACAAAGCGCTGGAGTGCACTGATTGACAGTGCTGATGCCTTTATCATGGTGCTGGCAGAATACAATTTCGGCTTTCCGGCTCCGATTAAAAATGCGCTGGACTTTTTGTTCAACGAGTGGAAACACAAGCCCGTCGGATTCGTCAGTTATGGCGGACTGTCGGGTGGCATGCGGTCCATGCAGATGTTGAAACAGGTAGTGACTGCGCTGCATATGATGCCGGTAGTGGAAGCCGTAAATATCCCCTTCTTTACAAAGCATATCAATGAGCAGGGCGTTTTTACCGGGGATGAAACCCTGAACAAATCCGCAGAAGTCATGCTCAGCGATCTGAAAAAATGGAGCGAGGCCCTGAAGGCCATGCGGCAATAACCAACCGGTCCACAGACTTTCTATACTTTTGCCGCAAATTGAAAGCGACATGTTACAGCTTAGTGTGATCCGCCAGCAACCGGATCTGGTAAAAGAACGTTTGGCCCTGAAGAATTTCAAAGACCTCGACCTGGTGGATACCATCATTTCACTGGATGAGGAGCGGCGTAAGTATACCTTTCAATTTGATGAAACGAAGTCGCGCATCAATGCTGCGTCAAAAGAGATCGGGCAGTTGATGGCAAAGGGGCAAAAAGAAGAGGCGGAGGCCAAAAAAAAGGAAGTGGAAATACACAAGGAAGGCCTGGCGCAGGCGCAGGCCAAACTGGAAGCAGCAGAAAAAGAGCTGAACGACCTGTTGCTGCGTCTCCCGAACCTGCCGTCTGAAAAAGTGCCAAAGGGTAAGACCCCGGAAGATAATGAAGTGGTGCGTACGGGTGGTTCCCGGCCGGAGCTGTACAGCGGTGCTGTTCCCCACTGGGAGCTGGCAAAAAAATACGATCTGATCGACTTTGAGCTGGGCAACAAGATCACAGGTAGTGGCTTCCCTGTATATAAAGGGAAGGGGGCCAAACTGCAGCGTGCCCTCATACAGTACTTCCTTGATTTCAATACCCAGGCCGGGTATACTGAATTCATGCCGCCGCTGATGGTGAATGAGGCCAGTGCCTATGGCACCGGGCAGCTTCCGGATAAGGAAGGACAGATGTATTTTGTTACGGAAGATAACCTCTATCTCATACCCACGGCGGAAGTACCTGTCACGAATATCTATCGCGATACGATCCTGAAGGAAACCGATCTGCCCGTGAAGATGACGGCCTATACCCCCTGCTTCAGAAGGGAAGCGGGCAGCTATGGCAAGGATGTGAGAGGACTGAATCGCCTGCACCAGTTTGACAAGGTAGAAATTGTACAGCTGGTCGCACAGGAGCAAAGCTATGCCGTACTGGAAGACATGGTGAACCATGTAGAAAAGCTGCTGCAGACGCTGGGGCTGCACTATCGGATCCTTCGCCTTTGCGGCGGTGATATGGGCTTCACGTCAGCTCTCACCTATGATTTTGAAGTATTCAGCGCAGCTCAGGAACGCTGGCTGGAAGTGAGCTCCGTTTCTAATTTTGAGAGTTATCAGACGAACCGGATGAAGATCCGTTATAAAGATGCGCAAGGAAAGACACAGCTGGCGCATTCCCTCAATGGCAGCTCGCTGGCCTTACCACGCATACTGGCCTGCCTTCTGGAAAACAACCAGGATGAGAACGGGATCAGGTTGCCGGTGGCCTTGCACCGCTATTTCGGCAGTGAGATGATTTAACCTTGTTTAACCTACATACATTTTGTGAAATGGTGTTCAAACATTAGCTTTAAAGCTCAATAATTAAGAATGAAGAAAACTGCCACCATTGCCGTTCTTGCCCTGCTGACCTTTGCCTGCAGCAGAAAGACCGTTGCAACGTCTGAAACACCTAAGGTTGATGAAGCCCATGTAGCTCTGGTAGCCCAGGGCAAGACTGTATACACCACCAAATGCTCCCGCTGCCATGCCGCTAAAGATGTAACAGCGTACACACAAGAGCGCTGGACAGGCATTCTCAAAAGCATGATCCCGAAAGCAAAGCTTAATGAAACGGAATCCCAGCAGGTTACCGCCTATGTTATGGACAATGCAAAGAAGGCCCAGCCTTAACAAGTTGTATAGATAATTCAGTGTTAAAGCAGATCCGTATGGTTCTGCTTTCTTTTTTTCCGCTGCATTTTAGTGGCTTAAAACCACTGCACATGAAAAAATCTACTCACTTAATCGTTGCGCTTTTATTCATTTCTTCAGCCTCCTTTGCCCAGATCACCAAAGGTTCGGTACTCATTGGCGGGAACATTTATTTTTCTAACGTTAACTATGATACAGGTAACCCGACACCGGTAGAAAATAAAAGCAAAAGCTTCAGCATTGCTCCATCCATTGGCTTTGCCACAAAAGAGAATACGATTTTTGGATTTGGCGTATTCTATTCGCATTCTTCTCAGGAACAACCGAATACTGAACAAAACTCAAACGGTTATGGAGGTTCCCTTTTTTTAAGACGCTATATGACCCTTGGTAAAGGGTTTTATCTTTTCGGGGAAGGAACATTGAGTGGAGGCACCAGTCAAACAAAATATATCAACAGTTCTGTAGTTACAAATAAGTCAACGGGATTGGGAATAGGTCTCGGTCTAAACCCAGGTGTTTCTTATGCTGTAAATAAAAAAATGCATCTGGAGGTCGGATTGAATAACCTGGTAGCTATAAATTATAACAGGACAAAGGTAGATGATCCGAGCGTGCCCCAAATCCCAGCACAAATCAATAAAAGCTTTTCGGCTGGAATAAACGCAGGCTCCAGTGCAGCTTTATTTCTTGGATTACGATTTTTATTTGCAAAATAAATTGGAAGGATCGTCTCATAAAAGCTGCCTCATCAGGCAGCTTTTATTTTAAACACAAATTTAAATTTAAACCTTATCCCATCCGCAGAGTCTCATAGCCAAACAGCACACCAGGAATGCTTTCGAATCAGCTTAAGAACCAGCATCTCATGTGGCGGGCCGGCTTTGGTCCAGCCGCCGGACAACTGGAGCAATTACAGCGCATCTCCCCAGCCGCACTCTATAAAGCCTTACAAAAGGCATCTTCCAAAAAGCCGGAGTTTATTGATGTGGCCGATACTTATCTGAAAGGTCTCTATATGGGCGTGGAAGAGGTCGGCCGGCAGGAAAGGAAAAAAGAACTGGATCCGCAGGAGCGGAAAAAGATCCGCGAGAAGAACCGCGATGACCTGAAAAGCCTGAACCTGAACTGGATGAATGAAATGGTGCAGAGTGAAGCGCAACTCCGCGAAAAAATGGCCTTCTTCTGGCATGGGCATTTTGCCTCCCGTAATATCAATATTTTCTTCCAGCAGCAATTGCTGGATATCATCCGCCAGAACGCCCTAGGTAATTTCCGCGACCTTCTTCATGAGGTATCGCAATCCGCGGCCATCCTCAATTTTCTGAATGCACAGCAAAACCGCAAGGATCATCCCAATGAGAACTTTGCCCGTGAAGTAATGGAGCTGTTCACCCTGGGACGCGGCAACTATACAGAGCACGATGTGAAGGAAGCCGCCCGGGCCTTCACCGGCTGGAGTGCGAATGTAAAAGGAGATTATATCTTCCGGAAGAATCAGCATGATGCCGGCACAAAGACCGTGCTGGGCAAGACCGGTAATCTGACCGGGGAAGAAGTACTGGATATCCTTCTGGAACAGAAACAGACAGCGCGTTTCATTACGCAGAAGGTCTACCGGTTCTTTGTTAATGAGTCAGCCGATAAAAATCACCTGGACTGGCTGTCCGATCGCTTCTATACCAGCAATTACAATATCAGCCAGCTGATGGAGGACATTTTCACCAGCAGCTGGTTTTACGATGAAAAGAATGTGGGCGTACGCATCAAGTCGCCTATAGAGCTGATAACCGGTATCCGTCGCATGCTGCCTATGGAGCTGGCCAATGAAGAAGCGCTCTTACTGATGCAGCGGGTGCTGGGGCAGATCCTGTTCTATCCTCCTAATGTGGCTGGGTGGCCGGGAGGTAAGACCTGGATCGACAGTTCTACCCTGATGGTGCGCCTGCGGCTTCCGCAATTGATCAACGATCAGGATGACTTCAACATCCGCCCGAAAACGGACGATGACCAGATGATGGGCCGTACGGACAGCAATGAACCGAATACCGATAAGCCTAAAAAAGGCTATGGCAAAATAGGGAAGCCTATTGATGCCGCCATCGAATGGAATACGTACCTGAAGAACTTCGAATCCGTACCCCGTGAGAACTTACTGAATGCGCTGGGCAGTGCCTTGTTGCAAACAAAAATGCAGGTACCAGCGAACCTGCTGGCCGGCTACATTGATAGCACCAGCCGGGAAAGCTATTTGAAAACGGCAACGATTCAACTCATGAGCATACCAGAGTACCAGTTATGTTAGCGTGAAACGTCAGAGGTGAAAGTGAGTAATGCATGATTGGCACATTGACAAATTAATTATTGGCATATTATACCAAGCCCCATGTTAATTAAAAGAAGAGATTTTTTACAGGTAGGATCGCTGGCAACCGCCTCCCTGTTTCTGCCCAAGTTCCTCAAGGCCTTCGAGACCGGCAAGCTGGTGCCGCCCGGTAATAAGGTGGTTGTGGTGCTGCAGCTGAGCGGAGGCAACGATGGGCTGAATACGGTGATCCCTGTACGCAATGATATTTACTATCGCGAAAGGCCCAGGCTGGGTATTGCCCAAACCAAGGCTTTATCCCTCACGGATGAAGTTGGGCTGCACCCGGCCCTGACCGCCTTTGCGGATGCTTTTCATGAGGGGGCTTTAGGGATCCTCAATAATGTGGGTTATCCCAACCCGGACCGCTCTCACTTCCGCAGTATGGACATCTGGCAAAGCGGCAGTGCCAGTAATGAATACACCACTACCGGATGGCTGGGCCGCTACCTCGATGCCCAGTGCAATGGCTGCGCTGCGCCTACACAGGCACTGGAAATCGATGATACCCTCAGCCTGGCACTGAAAGGGGCGCGGATGAACGGACTGGCGCTGAAAGACCCGAAGCGGCTGTATGGCACCAGCAATGAGAAGTTCTTCCGGGAGGTTTCGAAGCAGCATGCAGATGATCACCACGACGAACAGCCGGTGGACTATTTATACAAGACCATGGCAGAGACCTTGTCTTCCGCCGACTATATCTTCAAACAATCAAGGCTTCACCCTTCCACTACGGACTATCCGAATACCAACCTGGGCAAAGACCTGAAGACCATCGCCTCCCTGATCTTTTCGGAGATCAATACCAAGGTCTATTATGTATCCCTGGGCAGCTTCGACACCCATATCAACCAGGAAATGCAGCAGGCGCGCCTGTTCAAGGAAATGAATGAAGCGGTGGCCGCTTTCATAAAAGACCTGAAAGCCAATAACCGCTTCAACGATGTGCTGTTCTTTACCTTCTCTGAATTCGGGCGCCGCGTGTCGCAGAATGCCAGCGGCGGCACCGATCATGGCACTGCGAACAATATGTTCCTGCTGGGTGGCGGACTGAAGGAGAAAGGCGTGCTGAATGCACTTCCGGATCTGAATGACCTGGACGAAGGCGACCTGAAATACAAAGTGGACTTCA
Organism: Flavisolibacter sp.; assembly: GCA_036263415.1. GTDB lineage: Bacteria > Bacteroidota > Bacteroidia > Chitinophagales > Chitinophagaceae > Flavisolibacter. Next base: position 2,026 of record DATAHC010000005.1, on the reverse strand, counting down.
AGGACGTTTATGCTACGGTCCTAAATAAATGGCTGAAGGCCGATGACCAGCTGGTGCTGGGAAAGAAATACAGCCAGCTGCAATTTATTTAACCTGTGAAACTACATCAACAAAAAAGCCATCCGCGAAGGCGTGATGGCTTTTCTTATTTAAGAGATAGTGGCTATCAGGTATTCTTCCGGCTGGTGGCTACCTTATAAAGGGTAAAGGCCATCAATGCAAAGAAAGCCACACCCAGCCATTTATAGCCTTGCTCGCCGAGCCCTGATTCCAGGGCATGTTCTGCATTCAGCTTCTGCAGGCCGGCATTCGTACTTTCAAACGCCGCGAAGAAGGCCACGATCACACCAGCCAGCGCACCGCCTGCCACCAGTCCGGTAGCAAAGAGATTGCCCTTGCCCAGGTCTTCTTCTTCAGCGGATACCGGAATGCCTTTCTTTTTGTCTTTCCACTCCACGATTCCTTTAATAGCACCACCAATGAAGATGGGGAGGGTCGTCGATAAAGGCAGGTAGGCACCTACTGCAAAAGACAAGGCCTTGATGCCGCAAAGTTCCAGGGTAACGGCGATGAATACCCCAACCAGTACAAACTGCCAGTCGAGGTTGAAGGACAGGATCCCCTTGATCAGCGTAGCCATCAGTGTGCCCTGGGGCGCCGGATAGCTGTCGGTGCCGATGGCATGTTGTATGCCCTGAGCAGCCATTTCAGCCGTAGGGGTGTCCAGTATTTTAACGGTAGCGCCAATAGCTATGGAAGAAACGATAGCGCCCACGAATAAAGCGATCTGCTGGTTGCGCGGCGTGGCGCCTACCAGAAATCCCGTCTTCAGATCCTGCGAAGTGGCACCCGCATTGGCAGCAGCGATACAGATCATACCGCCTACCACCAGGGCCATCGGCTCATAGAAATGGCCTGTCCATTTTACCGCGATAAAGATCAGGCAGGTACCCATCAGCGTAGCGATGGTCATACCGCTGATCGGGTTGTTGGAAGAACCGATCAGTCCTACAATACGCGAAGACACCGTTACGAAGAAAGCCCCGAAGATGATCACGAGGATACCCAGCAGCAGCTTGCTTCCGATGTTCTGACCGGGGATCAGGGTCTGCGGCATCAGGGCCACCACCAGGATCAGGATCAGGCTTCCGATACCCACTACTTTCAGCGAAAGATCCTTCTCCGTGCGGGGCACCGCTGCGGCAGGACCTTCCACGCCGGATTTCTTCAAGGATTTCAAGCTGCCTCTGAAAGAAGAGATGATCGTAGGGATCGTTTTAATGAGGGTGATGAAACCACCCGCTGCCACCGCACCGGCACCGATCTGGCGCACATAGCCGCGATAGATGGCGGTGGTCCAGTCGGCGAAATTATGCGTAACGGGATCCCATCCACCGGGTCCGCCGGGCTTTGCTACATCTTTCAGGTAACCCAGCTTCGCCAGCTGCGCCGCGATTACATCGGCCGGCACCAGGGAAGCCAGCAAAGGAATGAGTACAAACCAGCTGAGCACCCCGCCCGCTACCAGCACACCGGAAATGCGCGGACCAATGATATAGCCCACACCCATATATTCCGGGGTGATCTCGCCGCTCACCTTGGCCGAAGGGAAAAACTTCTGCGCCTGGGTAGTGGCAAATTCCGGTACATCCTTGATCACATGAAATACTTTCTGAAGCAGAGCATAAGCGCCTGCAAAGCCAAGGCCCATAAAGGCCGTCTTTGCAAAATCGCCTCCCTTCTCTCCTGCCTTCAGCACGGAGGCACAGGCCGTGCCTTCCGGATACGGTAATGAGGCGTGTTCGTCTACGATAAGGGATTTCCGCAGCGGGATCATCATCAGGGTTCCCAGCATCCCGCCGAAAATGGCTAAGACCAATATGGTGAAATAATTGAAATAATTAGCACTGCCTGCTTCGCTCAGAAAGAGGAAGCCGGGTAGCGTGAATACCACACCGGCGGCAATACTTTCGCCGGCCGAACCGGTGGTCTGGATGATATTATTTTCCAGGATGGTCGTGCCCAG
>DATAHC010000004.1:0-2711 GCA_036263415.1 Flavisolibacter sp. | reverse complement strand
TTGGACTTTTTTGGTTTTTCGGATTTTTGGATCAGTTTGGTTTTTCAGGACTCGGATTGGATTGACTTCGAATCAATCAACTTCTGACACAAAACTACATCTGGTAAGCAAGCCAGACAATGGCAGAATTGCTCTATTTTAAACCTATGGTAATTACTCAACTTTTCGTAATCCTTCTAACCATACCCTGAATAAAATACGAAATCGATGTGCGTAGATTTACGATTATCCGAAAGGCTGGTAACGCCCGTTCTGGTAATATTGAGCCGTGATATCAGCCGGGGAAGACCATTCCCTGCAAATTATGTTCTGAAGGGCCTCAACCAGGCCTTTATAAGTAGAAGGCTTTCTCAGAAAAAGCACCGCTCCTTTTTCGTAGGCATTATGAATGTCCTCCGGCCTTCCCGTATTGGAATACATGATGACGGGAATATGGCCGTGATCCGGATCGCTTTTGAGATCCTCCAGGCATTGATATCCGTTTTTACGGGGCATGTTCACATCCATAAAAATGAGGTCGGGATCTTTTTCGCTGGCGTAATGAAGTATCTCTTCGCTTTTGTTGAGGCAGATAAGATGGATGTTTTCCGCAAATTCATTGACGGCTTCTCCGAAGAGCTCACAATCATCCTGGTCGTCATCGACCAGGAGAATACGGTTAATTTTAGTCGGGTTGTTCATGGGATGGTAAACTGTATTCAAATATAGCAGTTGCCCGTGATATCAGTTGTGAATGCTTCGCCAACAGTTTTAATGGTGCCTCTTCCCTACTTATATTATATTTTCTTTAAGAAGATCAAATCTTACCCGTAATTTGAATTCATCCCCAACTTTGATGTATGAAAAAATGCTTTTACCTATTAAGCTGCCTGGCTATTACAGCTGGCCTGCAGGCACAGGAACAAAAGATGCCCGGTAAGAAAGCAAATCAGGTACTGCTGTCCAACGGCTGGAGCCTGTCACCGGCCGGACGGAGCCTCCCACTTGGCGACCTGCCTTTGAATATGGCGGTCTCTCCTTCACGGAAATGGATCGCGGTTACCAACAACGGGCAAAGTGTTCAAAGCCTTCAGCTGATCGATACCAGGCAGGAAAAGATACTGGCACAGACAGAAATACCCAAAAGCTGGTATGGCCTGCGCTTCAGCAGGGATGAGCGTTTTTTATACGCCTCGGGCGGACATGACAATTGGATCCTGAAATATGCAGTAACCTCCAACCGGCTGCAACTGGTGGATAGCCTGAAACTGGGAGCCCGATGGCCGGTAAAAATTGCCCCGGCGGGCATTGAGCTCGATGAAGCCCGGAACCTGATGTATGTGGTAACACGAGAAGACCAGTCCTTATATATTATCAACCTCAAATCGAAAGCGGTCATCAAAAAACTGCCTATCTGGGGAGAAGGATATGCCTGTCTTCTGGCCCCTTCCGGCAAGGAATTATACATCTCCTGCTGGGGTTGCGATAAATTGATCGTCTTCAATACGGTAACGCAGTCCATAGCGGCGCAGATACCGGTGGGCGACAATCCCAATGAGATCTGTCTGTCCAAGAACGGCAACTGGCTGTATGTAGCGAATGCCAATGATAACAGCGTATCCGTGATCGACATCCGTCAGCGTAAAGTGCGCGAAACGCTGAATGCTGCATTATATCCCTGGTCGCCCAGCGGCTCTACCACGAATGGATTGTGTCTTAGTGAAGATGAGTCCCGCTTATATATCGCCAATGCGGATAACAACTGCCTGAGTGTATTCGATGTAAGGTGGCCGGGTCAGAGCCGGTCGATGGGATTCATTCCCGTAGGCTGGTATCCAACCAACGTTAAAGCGGTCAATAATAAAATATGGGTAACCAATGGTAAAGGGTTTTCCTCCATGGCCAATCCATTTGGTCCCAGCCCGGTCGACGGAAATCAGAAGGTGATCTACCAGAACGGCGACACCTCCAGGCCGATCGATGTACAATATATCGGTGGTTTGTTCAAAGGAACCATGAGCATTATCGATAATCCTAATGAAAAAGATATGGCTGTTTATTCCAAACAGGTATATGATAATGTTCCCTATTCCAAAAAGAAAGAGCAGCTGGAAGCCATAGAGCCTGGAAATCCGGTACCCGCACGCACCGGAGCTCCAAGCCCGATCAAACATATCTTCTACATTATAAAGGAAAACCGCACCTACGATCAGATGCTGGGTGATATGAAGGAAGGTAATGGCGATCCCTCTCTGGTATTGTTCGGAGAAAAAAATACCCCCAACCAGCACGCCATTGCAAGGCAGTTTGTATTGCTGGATAATTTTTACGTGGATGCCGAAGTAAGTGCCGACGGTCATAACTGGAGCCTGGGGGGCTATGCTACCGATTACCTGGAAAAAACATGGCCCAGCAGCTATGGCGGACGAGGTGGTTCGTATGATGCGGAAGGAACCAGGGCCATTGCCAATAATAAAGGTGGCTTTTTATGGGATAATTGTAAGCGCCACGGGGTCAGTTACCGCACGTATGGAGAATTTGCCGATGACTACAAAGCTAATATCCCGGTGTTGAAAGGGCATTTCTGCCCGTACTATACCAGTTGGGACCAGAAGGTAATGGATACCACCCGCTTCTCCCAATGGAAAAGGGATTTCGACTCGCTGCTGGCCATTGGAAAAGTGCCGCAGCTGAATACCCTGCGCATGATCAACGATCACACGGAGGGTCTG
>DATAHC010000003.1:0-27060 GCA_036263415.1 Flavisolibacter sp. | reverse complement strand
ATCGGGGAAGACGCGGCATGGCGGCAGATACGCATGACCTGCGATACGGAAAACAAGGAGCTGGAAAATGCCTTTACCTATTTCGTGATGGAGATCCAGCCGAAGATGCAGCCCTATGCCGATAAGCTGAACCGCAAGCTGGTGGAAAATGAATACACACAGCAGCTCACGGGCGATGCCTATATGGTGTACCTGCGGAATGTAAAGAAGAGCATCGAGCTGTTTCGCGAGCAGAATATTCCCATCCAGGCGGAGATCGCCGTACTGGCGCAGCAGTATGGCGTGGTATCCGGCAAGATGAGCATTGAAGTGGAGGGACAGGAATATACCTTGCAACAGGCCTCCAAGTTTCTGGAGAGCCCCGACCGCAACCTGCGCGAGCTGGTGTACCGCAAGATCCAGGAACGCCGCCTGCAGGATAAAGACCAGCTGAATGAGATGTTCACTACGCTGGTGCAAAAGCGCGACCAGGTGGCACGCAATGCCGGCTTTGCCAATTACCGCGACTACAAATTTGTGGAGCTGGGCCGCTTTGATTATACCAAGGAAGATTGCTTTCAGTTCCATGAAGCGGTGAAAACCCACGTGCTGCCGCTGGTAGACTTCATCTACGATCGCAAGCGCCAGAAGCTAGGACTGGAATCCTTACGTCCCTGGGATACCGAGGCGGAGCCTGAAGGTGTACAACCCTTAACGCCTTTTGCTACCGGAGAAGAGCTGGTGGATAAGACCATACAGTGCTTTACGCAGATGAACCCCTTCTTTGGCGAATGCCTGGTGAAGATGAAGGAAATGGGACGACTGGATCTGGACAGCCGCAAAGGCAAAGCCCCGGGTGGTTATAATTGTCCACTGCCGGAGACCGGCGCACCGTTCATCTTTATGAATGCCGCCGGCCAGATGAGTGATGTGACTACGATGGTGCACGAAGGTGGCCATGCCATTCATTCCTTCCTGGCGCACCCGCTCTCGCTGACGGCTTTTAAGGAATACCCTATGGAGATCGCTGAAGTGGCCAGTATGACCATGGAACTGTTCAGCATGGACTACTGGGATGTCTTCTTCGATAACCCGGAAGATCTGAAGCGCGCCAAACAGCACCAGCTGGAACGTACGCTCACCATCTTCCCCTGGATTGCAACGATCGATAAATTCCAGCACTGGATCTACGAGCATCCGCAGCACAGCATAGAAGAAAGAACGGAGCAGTGGCGCTCCCTGCTGAATGAATATACCTCCATTGCCATGGATGTAAGCGGACTCGAAGAGTTCCGCAAATACTCCTGGCAGCGACAGCTCCACCTGTATGAAGTGCCGTTCTACTACATCGAATATGGTATTGCCCAACTCGGTGCCATCGGTCTCTGGAAGCAATTCAAGGAGAACAAGGACCAGGCGGTGCAGAACTATATCAATGCCCTGAAGCTGGGCGGTACCAAAACGTTGCCGCAGCTGTATGAAGCCGCCGGACTGAAGTTCAGTTTCGCGCCCGATTATATCAGTGAGCTGATGCTCTTCGTGCAGAACGAGATGGAAGCGCTGAAGTAGGAGGGCTGACTGACTATTGAGTATTCACTACTGACTACTCACTGCTCACTTCCCCCAGCACCTTATCGATCCGCGCCTTCAGGGTTTCGTAATCGGTATAGCCCTGTGCCAGCAGGTAGAACTTGGAGTCGCTCACCTGCATCAGCACACAGGGAAAGCCGTTTACCTGCAGCTGTTTCACCAGGGCAAACTCATAATAGGCCTTCTCTTTATACTCCTCGCTTTTGAGTTTGGTAAAGAATTCCTCTTCCGGTATCCCGTATTTTTCTGCCAGGTGCCGGTAGGCTTCTTTATCGGTAAGATCGCGTCCTTCATAATTCAGGGCATACTGCAGATCGCTGGCTATGAAAATGGCCTGGTCGGGCAGGTACTCCTTGAAAATGCAAAGCGCAATAGCCGGGGTAGTGGATTCCGGAAACCAGTCGCTTTTCTCCGGGTTGAAGATATGCCAGAGGAAATCTTCGCCGAACGTGATGCCCGTCAGTTCTTCCACATTCTTGTAGGCCTTTTGCACATAGGGTGCAATGGTGCCGATCGGCCGCGGGTTCTCATCAAAGATCATCCCGCCGGACAGTACATCAAATGAAAGCTGGTCTTTATATTCGGTAGCAATGCGCGTGATCACCTTGCTGAAGCCATAGCACCAGCCGCAATACGCATCGTAGCAATAGTAGAGTGTGGGTTGTTGTTCCATGCTGTATAGGATATAAAAAACTCCACCGTAAGGGATGGAGTTAATCTGGTAGCGGCAAAGGTAAGAAGGTTTAGTCCGGAAAACCGGTTTTATCCATGCCCGGGATCAGCTTTAATGCATTTTTATAATAGACCTTTTTGAGGATCGCATCGCTCAGGCCCAGGCCATACATGCGCCAGAAGGCGTGATACTTTTTATGGTAAGGGAAATACTCGTCCTCGGTTTCCAGCACCCGAAAATAGGTGGCATATTCCGAAGGCACCCAGCTGTCCTTCCCAAAAAGGATGCGGTCCTGGTACTTCTCGAAGAAAGCTTTGGCCGCTCTTGGCTGCCGTCCCAGTTCCGCGATCACCGCGCCAAACTCTATATACATATTCGGCAAGGAATCGAGCAGCTTGCCCAGGTGATCGAGGTCGTTGGCATACCAGCCGAAATGGGCCGCTATGAAATGCGTGTTGGGGTGTTTGCGGAACAAATGATGCTGCTGGTTGATAAGCGTCTGCCAGGGGGCCGGATCGGTATCGGTACGCTTGCGGCCCGGATAGGTGAGCAGCTCCAGCCAGCGTTCATTGTGTTCATCCGCCGGCTGCCAGAAAGGGGCCGGGTCTGCGGTATGGATCAGCACAGGTATGCCCAGCTCTCCGCATTTCTCCCAAATGGCATCCAGCCTCGGATCATCCACAGCGATCACATTTCCCTTGTTATCCTTGTAGCTAAAGCCAAGGTTCTTATACACTTTCAATCCCTGCGCACCCGCTTTCACATCTGCTTCCAGTTCTTTCAATGCTTTGGCCTCCCATCCGGCTTCGCCCACACCGGCAAAGGATACGTTGGTAAATACCACGATACGATTCGGCGTCGTCTTCCTTGCATTCTGCAGCGAGCGCACCAGGTAGGAGGGATCATTCACATCAAAGCCGCCGGGTATATTGCGAAAGCCTCTTCCGCTCAGGTTCACCATCACTTTCATATTCAGGCTGTCCATCTCCCGCAGCAAAGCCGGTATATCCTGCGTAGGCATATCGTACTGGTGGTTGTGCACATCGATAAAGGGAAACTTGGCCCGGGTGAGATGATGTTCCGGCACCACCAGGTTGGATGGTGGGTTATAGGTTTCAAAATCGATGCGGGAACGCTCTGTCTGGGTCATGCCGCAATGGGCAAACAGGCATACGCAGCCGAAGAGGGACAACAGCTTTTTCATGCAGTGGATGGTTTTATGGAAAGCTACCGCCATTCCGGATTTCCTCACCGCCTCCCGTCAATCTTAACGAATGTTTGAGGAAGGGGTGATAGTGAATAGTCAATAGTGAGTGGAGGCCTGCATAACAACCAACCGATAGTTTACCAACCAGTTCAATCCTAGTACGCCAAAACCGACGTCTGAAAACTCAAGTCTGACAACCGAATCAGGCTGGTAAAAATAATAGTTCGCGTCTGTGGACGGTGGACTGTCGACCGTCGACACGCCACGCCTGCGTGGCGCTAATGCGCTTCCAGCCAGTTCACGCCTTCACCTACCTCCGCCAGGATCGGTATGCCGTTCGGCAGCACCATGGCCGACTGCATGCAATCGAGGATCACCGGTTTCACCTTTTCCACTTCCTCTTTGATCACATCGAAAACCAGTTCGTCATGCACTTGCAAGATCATCTTCGACCGGAACTGATGCTCCTTGAAGGCCTTATGGATCTTTACCATGGCCAGCTTGATCATATCGGCCGCCGTACCCTGTATAGGTGAGTTGATGGCGTTGCGCTCGGCATAGCCACGTACGGTGAAGTTGGACGAGTTGATGTCCCGCAGCCAGCGCTTGCGGCCCATTACCGTTTGCACATAACCGCGCTCGCGGCAGTAATTGATCATGTCGTCCATGTATTTTGTAATACCGGAGAATTCCTTCTTGTAGTTATCGATAATGGTCTTGGCCTCGGCGCGACTAATGCCCAGGTTCTCCGCCAGTCCGAAAGCACCCTGTCCGTAGATGATGCCGAAGTTCACGCTCTTGGCCTTACGACGCATGTCCTTGGTAACGGCTTCCTCTTCCACGCCATAGACCTTGGCTGCTGTTGCCGTATGCACATCCTTGTTCTGACGGAAGGCATCGCACATGGCCGCGTCGCCGCTCAAAGCCGCTACAATGCGCAGCTCGATCTGCGAATAGTCGGCGCTGACTAATAGGTGGTTCTCATCCCGGGGAATAAAGGCCTTGCGGATCTCGCGTCCGCGATCGGTGCGAATCGGAATATTCTGCAGGTTCGGGTTATTGCTCGCCAGGCGTCCTGTAACGGCAACAGCCTGTCCGTAGTTAGTATGTACGCGACCGGTCTTGGGATTGATCAGCAAGGGGAAGGCATCCACATAGGTCGACTTCAGCTTGGTATATTCCCGGTAGGCCAGAATATCATCGGCTACGGGATGTAGAACAGCCAGCTTGCGCAGCACGTCTTCACCGGTAGCATATTGCCCGGTCTTGGTCTTGCGGGCCTTGGGGTCCAGCTTCAGCTTTTCAAACAGCACTTCACCCAGCTGCTTGGGCGATCCCAGGTTAAAGCGCACACCGGCTACTTCATACACCCGCTCCTCATGCACGCGGGCTTCAATATCCAGCACGCGTGAATATTCATGAAGGAAGTCCATATCAATGCGCACGCCTTCAAACTCCATGTCGGTCAGCACGGGCACCAGCGGATTCTCCACCTCAACAAAAACATTCTCCACCTCGCATTCCTTCAGCTTCGGTACAAAAATGCTTTTGAACTGCAGCGTTACATCAGCGTCTTCCACTGCATATTCCTTGATCTTTTCCAGTTCCACATCCTTCATGTTTCCCTGGTTCTTTCCTTTCTTGCCGATCAGTTCTTCGATATGTATGGGTTCGTAATTCAGGTATTTGGCGCTCAGCCAGTCCATATTGCTTTTGCCATCCGGTTCAATCAGGTAATGCGCCAGCATGGTATCGAACAGCTTTCCCTTGATCTCCACGTCGTACCATTTCAGCATCAGCAGGTCGTACTTGATATTGTGCCCCACCCATGTTTTGGACGGATCCTGGAACAAGTCGGTGAAGTTGGCCAGCACCGCTTTCACTTCCGCCGCATTGTTATAGGGTACGGGTACGTACCAGCCTTTGTGCGGCTCAATGGCAAAGCTCAGTCCTACCAATTCTGCGATATTGGCATCGATACCGGTGGTCTCCGTATCGAAAGAGATTTCCTGATGATTCTTCAGGGTGTCGAGGAGGGCTTTCATCTCTGCCGGACTTTCCACCAGCTCGTATTCATGCGCTACATTGTTGATATTATTGGTGGGCTGCACCACATTGACCACTTCCGGTTCGGCTGCGCCGCCGGAGAAAAGATCAGCCTGAACGGTGCCTTGTTTCGGTGCGGCACCTTCTGCACCGCCCTCACCCAGCAAGCGGGTAATAATGGTCTTGAACTCCAGCTCCGTGAACACTTCTTTCAGGGCTTCTTTATTCCATTCCTTCAGCAGGAAATCCTCCTCATGAAATTCCACCGGCACGCTGGTAATAATGGTCGCCAGCTTTTTGGAAAGAACGGCATTGTCCTTTCCGGCCCGGATCTTTTCGCCCAGGGCACCTTTGATGCCGTCGGCATTCGCCAATACATTTTCCAGTGTTTTGTATTCGGTCAGCAGCTTGCAGGCGGTCTTTTGTCCTACGCCGGCAATTCCGGGAATATTGTCAACGGCATCTCCCATCAGTCCCAGCATGTCGATCACCTGGTCTACCGAGTCGATACACCATTTCTCGCACACTTCCTTAGGACCCATAATCTCCACATCGCCTCCCTGGTAGCCGGGCTTATAGATCTTGATCTTCTCGCTCACCAGCTGGCCATAATCCTTGTCCGGCGTTACCATATACACGTCATAGCCCAGTTTCTCGGCCTGTTTGCATAAGGTCCCGATCACATCGTCCGCTTCATAGCCATCGCTCTCGATGATCGGGATATTCAGTCCGCGGATAATGCGCTTGATGTCCGGGATGGCGGCCGAAAGATCTTCAGGGGCATCCTGGCGCTGGGCCTTGTATTGTTCAAATTCTATATGGCGTTCGGTAGGGGCGGCGGTGTCGAAGCATACCGCCATATGGGTGGGCTTTTGGTTGTTGATCAGTTCTACGATCGTATTGGTAAACCCGAACTGGGCATTGGTATTCTTGCCTTTAGAGGTCACCCGCGGATTGCGGATCAGGGCATAATAGGCCCTGAAGATGAGGGCCATGGCGTCCAGCAAAAAGAGTCTTTTGTCCATCCGGCGAAGGTAGTTAATTACCCTTCCCGAGCACGTTTCCAAAATGCAAAACCCCGCTGTTGAGCGGGGCCGGTTTAAGGTCTATAGCTTTTGGGTTAGAGACTAATTGAATGCTGTCTTTGCATCCGCGTTGGACGTGCCTTTTGCCTCATGCTTGTTCACATATTGATTCGGATTGCTTACCAGAACGGTTCCTTGTACAGATGTCGTAGCGGTTTTATGGATACCATTGTCGGTAGCCGCAGCATCTTTATGGATAAAATTCAGGTAGAGAGCAAAGAAGAGCAGGTTGAACGCAAGAAAGTTTAATACCCCTGTGATACGCTTTTTCATGATAGTGGATTTGGATGAATTGAGCGACCAAGGTAATCTCAGCCGTCAGAAGATGCAAGTGAAACCACCGGTATTTTCCAAAATTGAGGACTATCACTCAATAAGTTATCGTAGATCTACGAGTTTTGGGGAACGACCGGCTAAGTAATATCCCTTACTTCATAGATTCCTTCTTTTTCTGAAGCGAAAACATCTCATCCCGGAGCCGCGCTGCCTCCATAAAATCCATATCCCGGGCTGCTTTTTCCATTTCTTTCTTGGTCTGTGTGATCGCCTTTTCTATTTGCGGAAGCGTGGTGTACTCGGCATCGCTCTCCGCCGCTTTTGTCACAATCTCTTCCACGGCATAAGGCGAGTCGGGGTCATAACCTTTGATATCCAGCACTGAGGTCTGGGCCATTACCTGCTCTTTGGACTTGGACACCGTCGTTGGTGTAATATGGTACTTCAGGTTGTGGGCAACCTGCTTTTCGCGCCGGCGGTTAGTCTCGTCAATAGTGCGCTGCATGCTTTCGGTCATGGAATCGGCGTAAAAGATCACCAGCCCTTCCACGTTACGGGCGGCACGGCCGGCGGTTTGGGTCAGGGAGCGCTCATTACGGAGGAAGCCTTCCTTATCCGCGTCCAGTATGGCTACCAGCGATACTTCCGGGAGGTCGAGCCCTTCCCGCAACAGGTTCACGCCTACGAGCACGTCGATCTTACCCAATCTCAGGTCGCGCAGGATCTCGATCCGCTCCAGGGTATCCACCTCGCTGTGAATGTATTTCGATTTGATATCGATCCGCTTCAGGTATTTGTCCATTTCCTCCGCCATCCGCTTGGTCAGCGTCGTTACCAGCACCCGGTCACCCTTTTTCACACGCTTATCAATTTCATCCAGGAGGTCATCGATCTGGTTCACGCTGGGCCGCACTTCGATGGGTGGCTCCAGCAGTCCGGTCGGACGAACCACCTGTTCCACTACCACACCACCCGTCTGCTCCAGCTCATAATCGCCCGGTGTGGCGCTTACATAGATCACCTGGTTCATCAGGCTCTCGAATTCATTGAAGTTCAGCGGACGGTTGTCCAGGGCGGAAGGGAGCCGGAAACCGTAGTCCACTAAGGTGATCTTCCGGCTGCGGTCACCGCCGTACATACCGCTCACCTGCGGAACGGTCTGGTGACTCTCATCTATTACACAGAGGAAGTCCTTCGGAAAATAATCGAGCAGGCAGAAGGGGCGGGTGCCCGGCCGCCGGCGGTCGAAGAAGCGGGAATAGTTCTCGATACCATTACAATAGCCCAGTTCACGGATCATTTCCAGATCGTAATCCACCCGCTCTTTCAGGCGCTGGGCCTCGATGAACTTTCCCACGCTTTTAAAATACTCCACCTGCGCCTGCATTTCGTCCTGTATCTCATACATCACGTTCTGGATCATGTCCTTGGGCGCCACATACAGGTTGGCGGGAAAGATCGCCGCATCGTCCAGCTTGCCGATCCGCTTACCCTGCTGCACGTCAATGCTTTCTATGTCCTCGATCTCATCGCCGAAAAAGGTCACCCGGTATCCGTAGTCCACATAAGGCAGGTTGATATCCACCGTATCGCCCTTCACCCGGAAGGTGCCTCTTGTAAACTCGATGGAGGTCCGGTTGTAAAGCGAATTGACCAGGGCATGAAGAAATCCCTGCCGGGAGATCCGTTCGCCCTTGGAAATACGGATGATCCCGCTTTCGTAGTCGGTCGGGTTTCCCATACCGTAGATGCAGCTTACGCTGGCAACCACAATAATGTCCCTCCGGCCCGATAACAGGCTGGTAGTGGCCCGCAAACGCAGCTTGTCCAGCTCTTCATTGATATTCAGGTCCTTTTCGATATAGGTATCGCTCACCGGCATATAGGCTTCCGGCTGGTAATAATCATAATAGGAAACAAAGTACTCCACGGCGTTATCCGGGAAGAACTGCCGGAATTCGCCATACAGCTGCGCCACCAGAGTTTTATTATGGGTAAGCACCAGGGTAGGCCGCTGAACGTTCTGGATCACATTGGCCACTGTAAAGGTCTTTCCGGAGCCGGTTACACCCAGTAAAACCTGGTGCGGCTCGCCCCTGAGCACGCCTTCCGTCAGTTCCTGGATGGCAAAGGGCTGGTCGCCGGCCGGCTTATAGGGAGAAGTAAGTTGAAAGGGCATAATGGTAAAATTAGATGCTGATGACTGAAAATGAAAAGATTAAGCCAGTAAAAAAACGTTCTCAAATTGGGGTTAACATATTTTAACACTATAACGGTCAGTGATTTACATATATGGCAATGTTATTGCTTTAATAAGGGTAGCCAATCATCCTCCCGAAAACTTCCATCCTGAGAAAAATTATAAGCCATATGCCTCGTGCACCAATATCCAAACAAAAGAGCCATATAAGTTTAAACCTATTGAACGCCATTTTTTAAAGCCTGTTGAGTTTTCAGCAGGCTTTTTCTTTACTACCCTACTTTCTTAAGGAAAAAAAATCCCGCTGAACCAAAGGCCGCGGGATTTTGAATCTATTGATACGATTAAGCTTGCAGCTCTTTCAGTTTCTCGCGGATCTTTTGTTCGATCTCATCAGCCAGAGGAGCATTATCACGCAACAACTGTTTCACGCCTTCACGGCCTTGTCCCAGCTTGTCGCCGTTATAGCTGAACCAGCTACCGCTCTTCTGCACGATGCCCATTTCAACCCCTGTATCCAGGATCTCACCATTTTTGGAGATACCTTCTCCGAATACCAGGTCAAATTCAGCGGTACGGAACGGAGGGGCTACTTTATTTTTCACCACCTTCACCTTCACGCGGTTACCCACGGCTTCCTCACCATCCTTGATCTGGGCCATACGGCGGATATCCAGACGAACGGAGGCATAGAACTTCAGGGCGTTACCACCGGTTGTGGTTTCAGGGTTACCGAACATCACACCGATCTTTTCACGCAACTGGTTAATGAAAATACAGATCGTATTGGTCTTGGAAATGGTAGCGGTCAGCTTACGAAGCGCCTGTGACATCAGACGGGCCTGCAGACCCATTTTGGAGTCACCCATTTCACCTTCCAGCTCACCTTTGGGAACCAGGGCCGCAACGGAGTCGATCACCACCACATCCAGTGCACCGGACAGGATCAGGCGGTCGGCAATTTCCAGGGCCTGCTCACCATAATCAGGCTGGGAGATCAGGAGGTTATCGATATCCACACCCAGCTTCTGCGCATAGGCGCTGTCAAAGGCATGCTCGGCATCAATGATGGCGCACATACCGCCCTTTTTCTGAGCTTCTGCAATCACGTGTGTAGCGATCGTGGTTTTACCGGAGCTTTCAGGACCGTAAATCTCAATTACACGACCTTTTGGTAAGCCGCCTACGCCAAGCGCAGCGTCCAGGCCAATAGAGCCGGTAGAAACAACTTCTATCTGTGTTTCACCTTTTTCATTCATCATCATTACACTGCCCTTACCAAAGTCCTTGTCGATCTTGTCCATGGTAAGCTTCAGTGCTTTTAATTTTTCAGCGTTTGACATGTTTATTTTTTGAAAAAGTTTAGAAGAATGATCGCTTGCAATTTAGGTTTAAAAGCTCAGTCCTTCTTAAAATTGTATTGACGTGTAAAGCTAATGATTTTAGCAAAGCAACCCTAAATAAATTAGAAGAAATCCGTTTAAAAATAGGTTAAAGAAACTGTCGGAAATTGGACTATTTTAGAGTCCGGTTTTAATACTCAAATCATGAAAAAAATACTCGTTGCCGCCGCATTTTTTATCGCTGTTTCTGCCACTGCCCAGGACGTCAAACCTGCTGAGAAAGGGGTGGTCTATGGCACTGTTTCCAACGAAGCCAATCCGGTAGCAGCGGAAGAGCTCAAAAGCAAGCTCGTGGAAGATAAGTATGAAGGTCAGGTGAAAGGGAAGGTGGTGGAAGTTTGTAAGGCCGAAGGCTGCTGGCTTCGCATTCAGCGGGCCGACGGAAGCCCGATGATGGTGCGTGCCAAGGACCATGGTTTCGTAATGCCGCAAAGCCTGGTGGGTAAAACCGTACTGATTGAAGGGAATGCTACCGTGAAGGAAGTATCGGAAGAAATGCGGAAACACTACGCCGAAGATGCCGGTAAATCCAAGAAGGAAATTGCAAAGATCAAGGGCGCCGAAAAAGATGTGCAATTCAATGCCACCGGCGTGAAAGTACTGGACTAAAATATTCCTCATAAATATGAAATGAGTCCCGCCTTCAGGCGGGATTTTTATTGGCACAGGTTTTTAGGGTATAGGCTAAAGCTGATGTATGTGCAACCGGTTTATCATCCTCCTGCTGATCCTGGCTTCCTGCCAGGAACCGGATACCCATACCTCCATCTCGGCAACGATCGATTCCTTTCAGAAGACCATAGCGGTCGATACCACCACAGCGCATCAGGCTACATCTTTTGATAAGCCTGATGAACCCGTGCAGGCGGTTGCGAATCGTACACCGGCTCCTTCCGGTATTTATCATTTCGTTCTGACGGCTGATCCTCAGGCGCCAACCGGTCATACGGTTCAATTCTTTTCCAATCACACCTACCGGCTGCAGGAAACCAGGAAGGTGGCGGAGAAGGATAGTGTTTCGATCAGTGAAGGGACCTGGGTACCTTCCGATGGGATGATCTGGCTGTACCAGGACCAGGTGGTAAGGGCCCGGTATCAATGGAAAGGCGATACGCTGCAATATTATAGTCCGCGTTATAAAAAGACCTACGCCCTGCAGCATCTCAACGATATCATGGATAACAAGACCTGGCGCAACAAGGGTAAGCAGGGAATCGTCGTATACGGTATCGGTAATGAACCCTTCTGGAACATTGCCTACGATACCAAAGACTCCATCAGCTTCCTGCTGGCCGACTGGGAAGCGCCGCTCAAAATGAAACTGACGCAACGCAGCGTTTCCGGCGACAGCACCATTTACCTGGCGGCCAATGACAGTGCGCAGCTAAAACTCGTTACGCTGCCTTACTTCTGCAATGACGGCATGAGCGATAACGCTTATGCACAAACGCTGCGCGTAACCTTCAAAGGACAGGTATATCATGGCTGCGGCATGGTGGTGAAGGAATAGTCAATAGTGAATTGTGGACTGTAAACAAATCAGACATCAGCCATCATCAAATAAATCTGACATCTGACCTACTTCCTCCTGGTTAAAATAGTGTGAAAGAGCCTTCCGGTTACAATACCCGGGTTTTTCTGCCGTTATCCGGACAGACCGTACCTGCTTATGAACTCAATCACACGGGTATGCAACATATTTATCTTTTACTCCGCAACAACCGCCAGACGGGTCCGCACAGCCTGGAAGAATTGATCCAGCTGGGCTTTCAGCAGCATGACCTGATCTGGATCGAAGGCAAAAGCTATGGCTGGTCCAGTCCAACCGAGATCGATATCCTCAAGCCCTACCTCACCCCTCAGAAAAATAACGAAGAACCCATGCCTGCGGAGCAGGCCGTACCGGTCCAATATCCTGTGGAACAACCTTCCGCAACACCGGTCCCCAAAAAGGTTTTTGTAAAGCTTCCCGTTTCGTTTCAATCCGCACCCTCCGTGCCCTTACCTTCTTCCCGGGAAACAGTCAGGCCGGCCTCAGACCCGGAGCAAACCCTGGAACAGAAGGCAGAAGCCCTGCGCCAGCGTGCACAGGCCTACCAGCCGCAGGCGGCAGGTGCCAGTCGCAACGAAACGATCCGCGAAGCCATTAAAACGAATTATAACCGCACCCTGGAACAGGCCGAGGAAGAATATACTTCCTGGATCTATCAAAAGAAAACTAAGAAAAAATCCCCTTTTACAAAGGGCCGCCTGCTAACCGCCGGCAGCGCCGTGCTGCTGCTCGCTGCCGGCTGGTGGATCAGCGGATCCTTCCGCGGATCTGCCTATACACCGTCCGTAAATTCCGCCATCCCTTCCACCACACCCACCACCGGTGTCGTATCCGAAACAGCACAGCCGGTGGAAGAGCCGTCGTTAGCGGCTACTACGGCAAGCCTGGAACAGACCACTCCGAAGAGCGGTTCTATCCAGTACTCCCTGCCAAAACAGACCCCCGTAAAGGAGGCCATCAAAAAGCCGGTAAAAATCGTATCTGAAAAACAGGGAACCACAGCGCCTTCTGTAACAAAGGCCGAGCTGCCACCGCAAACAAGGCAGCAGGAGCCGGAAGCCACTTCTGAAACCGTACGTCAGCCGGAAGCGAAAACCGTGCAGGCACCGGCCCCGGAAGAAAAGAAAAGAAGAAAGCTGAAAGAGGTGCTCGGCGATATCTTCAAAAAGAAGGAGCCCAAAGAACAAACGGCCCAGGAAGACCCGCAGCCGGCAGAGACTACGCGTAACGGCCGCACGGCTACCCGACGCGGCGAAGAAAGCAGCTCCGCCGCTCCTTCGGTCGTAAACCTGGCCGACCAGGTAGAGGTGCGCGATAACAAGTCGGAAAAGGACTGGATGATGGGCGTGCAGGGATTGAAGGTAACTCTCTATAACCGCAGCAGCCTTCCGTTGAAATCGGCACAAGTGGAAGTCCTGTACTACTCGGACGAGAACAGTCTGCTGTATAAGAAAGTATTGTCCTTCGAAAATATCCCTTCCAAAAAATCAATGACATTAAGCGCGCCGGACCATCGCCTGGCCGACCATGTAGACTATAAGGTGCTCTCCGCCACCGGGCTTCAGGACGCCTATGCATCTTATTAGTCAATAGTGAATAGTGAATAGTCAAGTCAGTACTCAATAGGCAATAGCTCCCTGGAAAAGGGGATATTCAAAAAAATCACTATTCACTATTGACTATTCACTATTGACTCCTACCCCTCACTGGCAGTATTGTTGTATATTCTACCCGAATGCCATCTTTTCAAACAGATACCATTGTAACGGGGCACCCGGAGAAACTAAAGGTGAGTATCCGCCGCTTTCCCCAGGTGTTTGCCGAAGCATTGAAGGAATTGCTGAAAAACGATCCGCTGCGGATGGCAGGCGCCACGGCTTTCTTTACCACCTTTGCCTTGCCGCCCATACTGGTGATCCTGATCCAGCTGTTCAAGCTGGTGCTGAAACCAGAAACCATTCGGGTGGAATTATTCAAAAGTCTGTCAGGCATCGTAGGGCCCGAAACGGTACAGCAAATCGGAACAATCCTGCGCAGCATTCGCAGCCTGGCGCAGAACTGGTACATCACCATCGGCGGCTTTATCTTCCTGCTATTTGTGGCAACCACGCTCTTCAAGATCATCAAGAATTCGCTGAACCAGGTCTGGAAGATCCGGCCTGTTGGCAGGCAGAAGCTTGGTAAGGTGCTACGGATGCGGTTCCAGTCCGTGATGGTGATCCTGGTAGCCGGCGTGCTGTTCATGATCGGTATTATGGCGGAAGGGGTACAGGCCTTTATTGGCCAGTATGTATTCAAGCTGTCGCCGTTCCTGTCGTTTTACTTCAATACCATCGTCAACCACATCCTTTCCATTTTCATCGTCACCCTCTGGTTCACCATCGTATTCCGCTTCCTGCCCGATGCGCGACCCGCCTGGAATATTGCGCTGGCCGGCGGCTTACTCACCTCCCTGTTATTTACCCTGGGTAAGATCATCCTGCATTGGCTCTTAAGCTACAGTAATATCAATACGGTGTACGGTACCTCTGCATCGATCGTATTGCTGCTGCTGTTCGTATTTTATTCATCCCTGATCCTGTATTACGGGGCGGCCTTTACCAAGATCTGGAGCCTGTATAAAGACCAGCCCATTAAACCTTTGGCCCATGCCATCCATTACCGCATCATCGAATCGGAAGTGGAGCGGAAGGGGAATGCCTGAGAAGTATGACGTTAACTAATTACCCAGTACCATCACCTTTTGTATTTCTACTTTATTCTTCTTCATCAGCCGGATCAGCAACATGCCTTTCGAAGCCTTTGAGAGGCGGATGGTGTAGCGGTTATCGATCTGTGAAGGTAGCAGGCCGGATTGCACCAGTACTCCTTTCATCGTTATCAGCTGGTAACTGTCGAAGCGTTCCCTGACCTTAATGCTGATAATGCCCGTTGTTGGATTGGGAAAGACCGTCAGATCCGGGTTCACAAACACGGGATCGGTAATAGCGGTAACCACAGCGCCCTTTCCGCTGATCTGAAAGCTGAACTGGCTTCTCAGCCCATTCGTGTACGGTATTTCTATAGTCGTTTGCTTGCCATTCAGGTTGGTCGGCGTGAAGACCACCTTAAGCTTCGCCGAATCGTTGGCGTTCAGCACGGAAGGAACCCCGCTCAGGTTTACGGCGAATTCGGTGGAATCAACGCCTCTGAACTGGATCTTGTTCAGGTCCAGGGCCACCTGCTGGGTGGACGTATTCTTCAGCGTAAAAGTGGTGGTGACAGGTGTGGCAACCGGTGTGGTTTGAAGGTAGACCGTATCCAGCAGGTTATGTACCGTGGTATCGGAGGTCTGCACCTGGAAGATGCCGGTTTTCAGCAGCGCAATATTATTGATCGCATCCTGCTGCTGGCGCAGAAAGCGCGCCGGCTCTCCGGCAACGAGTATGCGCCCGTCAGGCATCACGTTCAAATGCCGGATCGCATAGTAGATGGACACGGGAGAGAAGGACGAATCGATTGAAAGGTCAGGCTTGAGCCGATAGATATAGGAAATGGAATCATTGGACAGGCGCTGTCCGCACACCAGCAGTTTCTTATCTTCCAGGATCAGAAAATCAGACACCCTGTAATCATTGGCGAAATGGGTCGTGGCCGCCAGTGAACCATTGGGCTTCAGTTTCATCACCACATATTCAAAGAAGGAGGGAGACGTTTTTCTTCGCAGTTCTCCCATCCAGTAAATAGACGTGTCTTTAGCGGCCGCGATCTTCAGTGTTCGGGAGGTTCCCAGCTGCGGAGGCACCAGGCTGGCATCGGCATTTCCGTTCTTATCGAAGCGGTAAATACGCAGCGGCTGGTTATAGTCTTCCGTTCCCGGATCCAGGCGTCCTCCGTCACCTACCAGCAGCTTGCCATCGGTTTGAAGGGTCAGCGCCGTCGCGTTTTTCACAGGCGAAGCCGCCAGCGTGAAGCTATTGTCAACCTGTCCATCAGGGTTCAGCCGGACCACTCTTTTTTTAGCGGCTCCATTAAAGCTGTCGAAATCACCGCCGGCATAAACAAAGGGCGAATCAACGGCCAGGCTGTAAACAGGTCCGCCGGTGCCCGTGCGAAAACTGTTGTCCACAGTGCCATCTGCATTCAGCTTCACGATTCCGGGCGACAGGGTGCTGCCGGCTAAGGAAAACAATCCACCAATAATGGTTTTGCCATCAGCGGCACGGGCAATGTCATACACACCAAAAGCAATATCGGGGTTGGCAAAGCTCAGATCCAGGCTTCCATTCTTATTCAGGCGCGCCACATTATTACGGGGCACCGATACCGAATTGCCATACACATCGAAATCCCCGATCACCTGGATCTTTCCATCGGCCTGCACCAGCGTTTTCGTAGCCGTGCCTTTGGTCAGCAGGGGATTCTGAAATTGAGTGTCAGGCTTCAGGTCGTAGAAGAAATGCTGAAACTGCGAAATATAGTAGCCATTGTAAGTACCCTTGAAAGATCCCAGTGCAAAAAGGCTGCTGTCTTTCATTCGGTATAAGGCGGTAACGCCGTTGGTGGTACTTCCGGTCTTATCCGGTGCCAGTTCATAACCCGTGCGAATCAGGGTGCCATTGGTGTTATAATGCGCTATAGGCGTGGTGAACGGAACCTGCAGCAATCCACCGATCAGGCATTCCGCATCAGAGATCAGGGTCAGGCTCTCGACGCGTCCGCCGAACAATCCGGTCACATGAAATCCCGTATCGTAGGCTCCGTCCTTTTTGATCCGGCAAAAGCCCGGTACGGCCTGGGTACCGTAGAGTGAAAAATCACCTCCCACCAGCAGGCTGCTGTCACCTAATTCGCGGATCGCATAAACACGGGTAGCGCCGCCGCCGAAGCCTCCTGAAAAACCCGGAAAGGGGATGGCAAAGCTATTGTCCACGGTTCCATTGGCTTCCAGCCGGACGATGCCCCTGGCCGGCTTGCCGCCCCAGCCTGTAAAGGAGCCTCCGATATAGAATTTATTATCGCTTCTGACGGTGATGGCTTTGATCACTTCAGGGTCTATCGCGGTATAGGTATCATCCGGACCTACATTGGCTGCAAAGCTGTTGTCCAGGCTTCCGTTGGCATTCAGCCGTATCACAGACAGTTTGTAGGTGCCTCCTCCCAGTGCAAAACCGGCCAGCAGGATCCGGCCGTCGGATTGGAAGCCGATCGCCTGCACCACATTGTAGCCATACGGTCCGGCCCAGGGTTGAAAGGAATTGTCCAGATCACCGTTTGGTTTGATGCGGATGATCCCTTTTGGCGTGGAAGCGGTTCCATACCGGGTGAAGTTGCCGGTGAGCACAATGCTGCTGTCTTTCTGAACGGCCATTTTAAGGATCACGCCATCGGTTCCGGCCGTTGCGGGAAAGGTCGTATCCAGGTTGCCATCGGGAAGGATGCGAACGAGGTTGGTAGTCACTTTTCCTTTATAGCTCAGGAAGGTTCCGCTGAGCAGGATCTTGCCGTCGGGCAATTGGGCCGAAGCGGTTATGATATGCGCATTATTCCGGTTGGTTAAAAAAAAGCCTTCGGTCTGAAAGCTGCTGTCCTGTGCCAGGCTGGTAAAGCAGGCAACCAGTAAGGTAAGGGTGATGATGGTTCTCATGACGTGTGATCAGAAGTTTTGGTACCACAATATACTATGAAACGGGGGAGCTGCCTAGGCTCATCGTAAAGGTAGATGGTCAGCAGGTCCCTGGAATTTGTTTATCTGATGAAAAGCCTTTTAAATTTTGATTACAAGGAGTATCATTGTGCCAAATCATCCTATGAGAACGCTTTCAAGTATTCTTCTTTGCCTGTTTTTTACTGTCAGTCACGCGCAACGCTACATTTTTAAGGAAGGCCCTCCCATCAAGATTGGCTATGGAGCCACCCGACTGTTCGCCATAAAAGATCAGTACTATTCCTTTTTCGGGAAAGTATCGTTAATAAATGAGATCAAAAACGATCATGAAAATTTTGCCAACCTGCTGAATGAAGATCAGATGGTCATGTCCTTTACCAATTCACAGGTGGAGCAATACGATCAGAATTTCAAAGTAACCTCTTCAAAACCCCTTCTGCCTTCCAAAATTTCTGCTACGGTAGTGCAGGCAGGCGATAATTTGCTGGTCTTGTCCTCCGAAGAATCGGAAGGTCCGCTTAGGGTTCAATCCTTTGACCCTGTCTCAGGAACCTTAGGTACCAGTCAATTAGTGATGAGCGATTATCAGCGCGGCCGCTTATTCGCGCAGGAGTCGCCGGATCATTCACTCGTACTGCTGGTGGAAAGAGTTCCGGCAGACTTGCGGCAAAGGCAGGATTACAATATAGCCGTTCTGAATGCGGCAGCACAAAAACTGGGCTCCTTTAAAGTGACCACAGGAGTGGACAATGAGGATGTGATCGACCAGAATTTCTTCATCAGTAAAACGCAGCAGGTATACATCATCACGCAGATCCAGGAAAAGAAGAAGGAAATGCCGCGCTATGTGATTCAGGCATACTCCAGCAGTGGCAGTAAACTCAAAGAGTATACGATGGAGCTGCCGACCGGTTTTGTTTCTGCCGGCAGCTTTTCCTTTGATGGTACCCTTATCCATTTTGGAGGGTTGAAAGCCAAAGACCGCAAGGATGATTATACTTCCTTCATTGCGGCTTCAGTAGATCCGCAAACATGGAAGTTATCGCTCCGGGAATATGAACTGTCCACAGCTCCTGAAATTAAGGCAAGCATGCAGGCCGGCGGAGAGAAGATTTTTTCCGGGTCCTTTTCAAGAAATTTTTCACCGGTCAGGGTCATCCAAAATCAGGAGGGTGACTTGTATTATATTTTCGAAGAAGCCAATTATGTAAGAAATATAGATATCAAGAATTATATGAGCCAGATAAGGAGCGTGCTGGCCTTTCGAGTTACTAAAGATAACGGGTTAGCCTGGGTAAGATACCTGCCTAAAAGGCAGGAAGAAGCCGTTATGAAGTACTTTACCGGTGCCAATGCCATGATCGATGAAAAAGGAGAGCTTCATGTATTCTTCCTGGACCGCGAAAAAAATCTGGATATTCAGCCAGGTGATAAACCTGCGCAGGTTAACTATTATGAAATCGGAAAATCATTGCTGGCAGACGTTCACATAGATAGAAAAGGCAACGTAAAGAAATCCCTGATGGTGGAAGCAGGCAGGGATTTTATTTTTACTCCTTTCCATTTTAAGATGGTGAAACCCGGATCCCTGGTGACCATGGCTGTTTACCAGAGCCCCTTTGCTAAACAACAATTCAAGTTCGGGTTGCTCACTGTAAAATAATTAGGATAGAGACGGTGCCCAATAGTGTCTATTGCGGGAATACAATGTATTCAGCAGGTACATGGTCCGTCAGCCATACGCCGTTGGCAGATCGGTAAAATACATATCCTTTTTCCTGCATGGCGGCCGCAGCGACCTCCAGCACAATGGGTCGGCCATGGCGGCTGCCTACGGTACGTGCGGTCTCCCTGTCGCTGCTTAGATGAACCTGCTGCCGGCTTTGCTTTTGCAAGCCTTGCATGAGTATGGACGCGCGGTTCTTTTCGGCTGTTCCATGAAATAAGAGGGCCGGAGGCTGCTTCGGTTCCAGCTGCAGGTCCACTTCCAGCGAATGCCCCTGGCTGGCCCGGATGCGCGTATGGTCTTCATTAAAGGCGAAGCGCTTTTTGCTGTTGGTAGCCACCAATAGTTCCAGTTGCTCCTTATCTACCAAAAAGCCTTTCGAATGCAATCCGGACAGCAGGCTTTGGACCTCCACCCAGCCTTCTTTGTCGAGCGATAAGCCCATCACCTCCGGCTGATGCCGCAGCGCGAGGCTCATTAGTTTGCTCACCTGTACCAATTCTTTATCCGAAAGCATAAACACGAAGATAAAGGTGGTCCGCCGATGGACAACAGGACCGCCAAACGACAATTCAGAATAGCCAGATGATCGTGCGTGACCGAAGTCTGACGTCCGACGCCGAAGGCCGCACCACTCACCGACAAATTCGACCCGCTCGTCTGGAACACAAGCCTGTCCAGCCTTTTATCGGGCGTTTACTAGGTTACCCTTATTGGGTGATAGGTAGAAAAATCAGTCCTTTGCGCCCACCAAGCTAATTGTAACCACCATGAAAAATCTTTACAAGCTCCTGTTTGTCGCACTGCTCTGCGCCGGAACAGCACAGGCTCAGATCAGCGTAACCGGTGCAGGCACTGCGCTCAGCACACCGGTGAATGCGCCGGCCATTGTCGTTGATAACAGTCTAACCGTAACCAGCGCCAGCTCGTTCACCGGCGCTTCCGTTTATGTATCGGCCAATTTCAACAGCGGCGACGTCCTGTCCTATACAGGCACACTCCCGGGCACCGTTACCGCCAGCTATAACAGCACTACCGGCGTATTGACCTTTACCGGAACGGCCACCGCCGCGCAGTATGAAACCCTGCTGCGTACCGTGACCTTTGCCACTTCATCTACCAACGCTGCTACACGCACCATTTTATTCAACCTCGGATCCGTCGTGGCCTATTCGGCCAATGGTCACCTGTATGAATTTGTTTCAGGTTCCTTCTCCTGGACCAGTGCCAAAACGGCCGCCGCCGCCCGCACCCTGTATGGGATGACAGGCTACCTCACCACCATCACCACAGCAGGAGAGAACGCCTTCATTACCCAGAAGCTCGGGGCTGATGGATGGATCGGATCGTCGGACGACTATAGCTATATCAATGCGGCTACCGGCGCTACTACCTATGCGGCGCAGGTAAACTCCGAAGGCAAATGGTACTGGGTCACCGGTCCGGAAAAAGGAACCCAGTTCTCCAACGGAAACACATCACCGACCCAGCTCACCTATATGAACTGGAACACGAGTGAACCGAATAACTCCGGCTCCAACGAGCATTATGGAGAGATCTTCGCCTCCACCTCCGTCGGCAAATGGAACGACCTGCCCAATACCAGCCTGCTGGGCTATGTAGTGGAGTACGGCGGACTGGCCGGCGATCCCTCCGTGGACGTGATCCATACCCGCGACATTTCCCTCATCGCAACCTCCCTGCGCACCACGGGCACCAACAATGGCTACAACCTGCATGCTACGGCCATCACCGTAGATAATGCCATTACCGTATACAGCTCCTCCAGCATCACCAATGCCACCGTTACCATCAGCAGCGGGTTCAATTCCGGCGATGCCCTGGCTTACACAGCAGGCAGCCTGCCTGCGGGGGTAACCGGCAGCTATAACGCTACCACAGGTGTTCTGTCTTTTACAGGATCAGCTACCTATAGCGCCTGGCAAGCCTTATTGCGCACGGTCACCTTCAGCTCCACATCGAACGTGATCGGTAACCGCGGCATCAGCTTTTCGGTAGGCAACCTGGTATCCGGAAGCAACGGCCATTTCTACGAAGTGGTGACACCGGCTACTACCTGGGCTACGGCAAAGACCAATGCCGCTGCCCGCTCTTACCTCGGACTGCAGGGCTACCTGGCCACCATCACCTCGCAAACGGAAAATGATTTCATTCAGCAGAAACTTACCGCCGACGGCTGGATCGGTGCCAGTGATGCCTTCGGCGATATCAATGCCGCAACCGGCGCCACTACCTATGCCGCCCAGACCAACTCGGAAGGCAAATGGTATTGGGTAACGGGTCCGGAAAAGGGAACCCAGTTCTCCAATAATAATTCGCCATCAACCACCCAGCTCACGTATATGAACTGGAATACCGGTGAGCCGAACAACTCCGGCTCCAACGAGAACTATGCCCAGATCTTCTCTTCCGGCGCCACCGGCAAGTGGAATGACCTGAGCGGAGCGGGAAGCCTGGCCTATATCGTGGAATACGGCGGACTGTCCACCGACCCAACGCTTGAATTATCCGCCAGCCGCTCTATCGTGATCACGGCCATCCTGCCCGTGAACGGACTCACCTTCCATGCGGCAAAGCAGAATGGTCAGGCGCAGCTGAAGTGGTCTACCGAATCGGAAAGCAATACCCTGCGCTTCGATGTGCTGCACAGCACCGATGGACGAAGCTTTGCCAAACTGGGTGAAGTGGCCGCTGCGCAGAACAGCACCACAGTTCAGAACTATCGCTTCCTGCATGCAGCCCCGGCCAGCGGCACGCACTATTACATGCTGCAGCTCTTCGACCGCGATGGCAAAAGCACTTACAGCACCGTGCAGCAGCTGAGCTTCAGCGCGGCAGCGTTCACCGTCGTGCCCAACCCGGTAACGAACCGTTTCACGGTTACCAACCCGTTTGAAAAGACCGGCACCCTGGTAGTCCGGAATCTCAACGGCGCCAAAGTGCTGGAACAGACCATCGCGCCGAACCAGTCACTGGTAGAGGTGGGCATGCTCCCCGGAGGCGTATACTTCGCTACCATTGTAGCGGGTGACCAGCAGTCCGATGCGGTGAAGTTCATCAAGAAGTAGAAAACATCCTATGCACATAAGAAAAGCCCTGAAGCGTTGCTTCGGGGCTTTTTTGTCCACGGTCCACGGTCCACCGACCACCGACGCGTACTACGATTTCTGCCAGCCTGGAGTCGCAATCAGACTTCAGTTATCAGACGTCAGCAGTGAACGGTACTATTCATAAGCCTGGTCAGCATTCAGATGCCCATTCACTATTGACTACTCACTATTCACTATCATTCCGTCGTATCTTTGCTCAACGGAATGAATATGAAGCGTGTTGTATTAGTTTTCCCCGATACGGTCACCCTTACCAACTACCTGCTCACCTGCCGGGTATCGGGTGCCGATGTAAATTCTACGGAAGTAAGTCTTACCGCCATCCTTTCCGACCAGCAGATCCAGCTGGCCTGCGAACGCTTTGAGGCGGTGGTGAAGTTGTCCTACAGCGTGAATCGCTAGGCCGTTGGCCGCTCTTATATTTTGCAGGAACAGCCAATTCGCTACATACTCCCCGGCAACGTAAAGAAAGACCGTAAGTACGGCTGTTTCACCTTTGACCTTTGACCTTTCACCATTCACAGGAACAATTATTTGCGTTCCGTTTCGTTTCGAACTCCTAACTTGTTTTTCTAACCTGCTCCATATGTTTGCACTTACCATTGCCTCCTGTGCGCTGGGACTGATCGCCATTGTGCTGCTGATCGTGTTTCGCCCGCGCCCGAATAACAACCTCTTTGCCTTATCCACCAAACTGGACGACCTGTTCAAAAAGCTGGATGCCCTCACCATCCATATGCGGGAAGACCTGCGGCTGGCCCGGGAAGAGAATGCCGGCATTGCCGCGCAGAACCGGAAAGAGCTGAACGATACCCTCATCAACTTCCGCCGCGAGATGCAGGAGACCCTGCAGCTGATCACGGAGCAGAACCGCGCCGGTGTGGACACCGTGAATAAAACCCTCGACAACCGTATCAGCGACCTGGTTCAGAAAGTGGCCACCAATAATAAAGAGAGCCGCGAAGCCCTGGCGGCGGACCTCAGTGCTTTCACCCTGGTGCAGAAGAACAAGATGGACGAATGGCGTATGCTGCAGAAGGAAGGAGCCAAGCAGATCGTGGAGCAGCTCGATAAGATCACGCAGAAGGTAGATGAGAAACTGCTTGCCATCAATGAACAGGGCAAGGCCGATGCGCACCAGATGCGCCTGTCTCTCGAGGCTTCGTTCAAAGGCTTCAGCCAGACCTTTACCCAAAGCGTGGAGGGCATGAACAACCTGCAGCGCGAGAAGTTCGGCCAGATGGAGGAGAAGCAGCACCAGTTGGTGCAGACCACCGAGAAGAAGCTGGAAGAGATGCGCCATACCGTAGACGAGAAGCTGCAGAAGACCCTGAACGACCGCCTGGGCCAAAGCTTCGAGCTGGTACGCGGCCAGCTGGAGAGTGTGCAGAAGGGGCTGGGCGAGATGCAGACCCTGGCGCAGGACGTGGGCGGACTGAAAAAAGTACTGAGCAATGTGAAGATGCGCGGGGGCTTCGGCGAGGTGCAGCTGCACATGCTGCTGGAGAATATCCTGGCGCCCGAGCAATACGAAGCGAATGTGATCACCAAGGCCGGAAGCGCCGAGCGGGTGGAGTTTGCCGTGAAGTTTCCCAACAAGGAAGGCGACCGCGATTATGTATGGCTGCCCATCGACGCCAAGTTTCCCAAGGATGCCTATGAAACCCTGCAGGTAGCCTATGAAGGTGCCGACCACGCTGCTATTGAAAGCGCACAGAAAGGCCTGGAAGCGGTGATCCGTAAAATGGCGAAGGACATCTGCGAGAAATATATCGACGCGCCGAATACCACTTCGTTCGGTATCATGTTCCTGCCTTTCGAAGGGCTGTTTGCCGAAGTGGTGCGCAAGGCCTCGCTGCTGGAAGAGATCCAGCGCGACTGCAAGGTGGTGATCACCGGGCCCACCACGCTGGCTGTTATTCTCAACTCGCTTCAGATGGGCTTCCGCACGCTGGCCATCCAGAAGCGCAGCTCCGAAGTGTGGCAGGTGCTGGGTACAGTGAAGAAGGAATTCAGCCAGTTCGGCGTGTTGCTGGACAAGGCGCAGAAGAATATACAGACGGGCCTCAACCAGCTCGACGATGTAGTAGGGGCCCGCACAAGGGCCATTCAGCGCCGCCTGAAAAATGTGGAGATCCTGGAGGAAGGCGCCTCCGAAACGCCACTCTTATCCGATCTCACATCGCAGGAATTACTGGACGATACAGAGAATATTTAATTAAATATTAGAAAAGTACTATAATTTGTACTTATTTTTGTACTTAAATAGGTATTCATGCGTGTAGTAAGCTTCTCTGAATTTCGAAATCATTTAGCTGAAAATTTAAATTCAGTTAATAATGATCGTGAAATTGTAGTGGTATCCAGAACAAAAGGCAAGAATGTGGTTGTAATGGATCTTGATGATTATAATGCCATTCAGGAAACGTTACACCTTACCAGTACCATTGCTAATCGTACCCGTTTGGATGAAGCCATAGCCGAAATGAATGCGGGGGGAGGAATGGAAAAAAAGCTAATTGAAGAATAGGATGGATCTTGTTTTTCAAAGTCGGGCCTGGGAAGACTATTTATATTGGCAGCAACAGGATAAAAAAATACTTATACGCATCAACGATTTAATAAAGGATTGTTGTCGCTCTCCATTTCAAGGCATTGGAAAACCTGAACCTTTGAAAGGAAATTATTCTGGATGTTGGAGCAGGCGTATAACGGATGAACATAGATTGGTTTATACGGTAAAGGATAATAAAATTCATATACTTCAGTGTAGATTCCATTATCATTGATTTGCTAATTGATCGAATAAAGACCGTCATCCCGAAGAAGGAGAGATCTTAGCCGTAAAACCTATTGAAAGGAATTGATTGTATCTAAGTAAAGATCGATCCACTATTGACTACTGACTATTCACTTCCCCCGACCCTAACAGCCAATTAAACTGGTAAAAATTATAGTAAGCCTCTGTGGACCGTCGACCGTGGACTGTGGACCACCACTCATCTCATTCCCGTTCCCCTACACTCCATAACGGAATTGCCCCTCCTCCTCCATTTCCGCTTGGGTGGGGCCGGAAGGTGAGCTAGCTTTAAACTATGCAACGCAATTATGCAGCGATCAGTCCTACGGCGCGCGCCCTGCTGGTGCTCAAAGGCATTACCACCATTCCCTATGCCCGCACGGCCGCCGAACTGGCCAGCCGTCCCGGCACCTATCGTCCCGATACGGAAAATACCGACCTGGCCTACTGGAAACGCGTGGTGCATTTCGAGATCCGCTACCGCACCGTAGACCAGCTGCTGGAAGAGCTGCCGGTCACCAATGTGCTGGAGCTTTCTTCGGGCTTTTCTTTCCGCGGACTGGATAACGTGCAGCGCCGCGCCCTGCATTATATCGATACCGACCTGCCCGAAGTGATCGATGAAAAGAAGGCTTTTTTGCAGGACCTGTCCGATGACGAGCAGCCGGCCGCCGGTCAGCTGGATACCCTGCCCCTGAACGCGCTGGATGAAGATGCCTTCCTGGCTACCGTCAACCTCTTCACCGAAGGACCGGTCGCCATCGTGAATGAGGGACTGCTGATGTACCTTGGCGAAGGCGAGAAGGAAACCCTTTGCCGCATCATTCGCCGCGTGCTGCAACAGCGCGGTGGCTGGTGGATCACCGGCGATATCTATGTAAAAAGCACCCTGGAGCGTTTCAATAATAAAGAAGAGGACCGGTTAAAATCGATTGTGACAGAGCAGCGCATCGAAGACAATATGTTCGACAGCTTCGAAGCGGCCGAGCAGTTCTTCCAGCGCAACGACTTCGAGGTTGATAAGGAAGCAGAAGTCGACATCCCCGCCATCAGCTCCATTCCCTACCTGGTGCGCCATACCACCCCCGAACAGCTGGACGAAATGCGCCGGCATCCGAAGATACAAGCCACGTGGCGGCTGAAGGTAGCGTGAGGAATATCGAACAGGGAACAAGGAACCGATGAATGGCGAAGGTGTTTCCTCTGTTCATCGGTTCCTTGTTTTGCGAAAATGTTCAATGCTCGATGTTCAATTTTCAATGACCATTTGTGTCTTGTATCGACCATTCTTCATTACTTCCTGCGTGATATATTCCTTGCCTGAGGCATTCAATCTGCGAACAGTTTGTCATCCCGACGAAGGAGGGATCTTTTACGTCCACCCCGTTAATAGATCTTCTATAGCTTAGCTCACCCACTCATCACTCATCACTGATCACTCACTCATCACTGATCACTCATCGCCTCTGTCATCCCGACGAAGGAGGGATCTTATACGGTCCAATCTATAATAGCACGTGACTGAATCATAGTAAGGACCGTCATTGCGAGGGCACCGAAGCAATCTCGCTTGAAGTGCTACCTACAGTAAGGAGTGACGGTATTCAAGTTCACCCACTCATTACTGATCACTGATCACTCATCCCGACGAAGGAGGGATCTCCTTGCTGATACATTCAACAGCAATACCAGTAACCGAATACACCATCCCTTGGAGTGGACCAGGGAATTGCTTATATTTAAGG
>DATAHC010000002.1:0-5426 GCA_036263415.1 Flavisolibacter sp. | reverse complement strand
AGCCCTGCTGCAAAGCGGGGCTTTTTTATGGCTATAGGTGCTAGCGCTGTAGCAGCAGCATCCGGTTCATCACCTGGGTCTTCCCTTCCCGCTGCACGGTAAGTCGGCAGATATAGTGTCCGCTTACCAGGCTCCCGGGTGCATAGTTCAAGGTATACGTACCGCGCTTTTTCCACCCCTGCTCCAGAAGCCCGAGCGCTCTGCCTGAAACATCATACAGCGCTATCGATACATGGGCATCTTCCGGAAGCCGGTAGGAGATAACGGTGGAGGAGGAAAAGGGATTGGGCGTATTAAAAAAGGCAGCTCCCGATTCGTTGGAGATCTTTTCTGCCTTTACATCGGAAACAGCCGCACCGGCTACGATCAGCTGCTGTGTATATTTCAGCGTCGTAAAATCCTCGCCTGTACCCTGGCTGCCTCCGGTTACATAGACAGAGGCATTCCCCGCAACCGGACCTGTTGGATTGAGTATGGCCAGGGCTGTTGCCTTATCTGCCGTTCCCGCCGTTCCGTTATAACGCTGCAACCACAATTGTCCACCCGAGGAACTGTATTTGACCGTTACATAATCGTACCCTGCAGTGCCCACACTTTCTCCGGTTACATAGATACTTCCGTAAATATCGCTGCCGATAGCGGTCGCTACATCGGCACCATTGCCGGTTCCGTTGTACTGGCTGATCCATTGCTGTATGCCGGAGGCATTATAACGGATGGTGGCATAGTTGTAATTGCCACCTCCGATATCGGTATACCCGGTAACGGTTACATTACCGCTGTTATCGGCGACAATCCCACGGGCTCCGTCATTGCCGTTGGCAGGCCCGTTGTACCGCACTACCCATTGCTGCAGTCCGTCGGTGGAATACTTTACCGTGGCAAAATCCTGGTTGGTACCGTTATCGCTCTGCCCTGTTACATATACATTGCCAACGTTATCTACAAACAGGCCTTTCGGAATATCATGGTGGGAAGATCCATTATACGACTGGCGCCAGAGCTGGGTGCCGTCCGGGGCGTATTTAAAGGTTACATAATCATAATAGGTTAAGCGAATCCCAAGTTTGGTTCTTTGTTGCCCGATGCTTTGCCCGGTTATATAAACATTACCGGCAGGATCCAGTGCAATGAATAAGGACATGTCTGATGAATTGGCCGCACCGTTATAGGTATTCATCCATAACTGGGTACCATCGGATGCATATTTAATGGTCATGTAATCATACGCAAGCGCGTCAACGATCGTGTAACCGGTGATATACACATTCCCGCTTGCATCAACAGCAATGCCATTGCTGCCGGCCGGCAACAGGTCGGGACGCAAAAAATAGCTGGTCCAGAGTATCGCACCGGCCGTGGAATATTTACGCGTTACGATCTGTGTGGTAGAGGTGCTGCCGCTGATATAGCCACTATTGATCGATACATAAACATTTCCGGCTCCATCTACGGCCAGGCCGCCGGGCTGGTCCGCAGCGTTGGATCCGCCATTGTAGGTCTGTACCCATTGTAATGTACCAAGGCTGTTATACTTTACCAGCAGGATATCATCCTGAAAAGTCAGGTAGTTGGAGGAGCCTAATACATAGACATTTCCGGAGGCATCGGTTTTCATGGCTATAGGATGCTCGTTACCGGACAATCCTAATCGCTGAACCCATTGTTGTGTTACCTGTGAATAGGAAACAAGACCTGATAAGATCAATAGCGCCATCAGGCTGCAGATAGCTGGCTTTCTCATGATGTAAGTTTTAATGGTTGGTCATTAAAGTAGCTTCATAGAGCTGTTGATCATGAGGTGCAGGATGGTCACTAAAGCTATAGAAATAATTTTAATATGAGTAGGCTGTTTTTAAGTAACTGGCACCCAGTAAAATAATAGCGTTTATCTTTTATCAGGAGAGCGGAGTAGTAGCTGCTTTCTTTTGCAGGACAGTCACACCACCCGGTTCAGGGGTCACAGAAGATACCTTCTTCCGGAACGCTTGCCACTGCAATTGTGTGGCGGACCGCCATAACCATTCCACAGGCCCGAAATAATACCGGCGCAACCACCATTTGCTGAAGGCTACCTGACCCGCAAAAAAGGCAATGCCCATCAGGTAGTTCACCGCCTGACTGGTCTTGGTATAGAGACCGAATCCCGCTCCAAAGAAAAGCAGCAGGCCGAATACCGTCTGCGTCAGATAGCTGGTCAGCGCCAGTTTACCTACAGGGGCCAGACTGGAAAAGAAGTGCTGCCATCTTTTTCTTCCTGTAAGTACCGTAATGCCGGATACAAATACAACGACAAGAGCAGCGCTATATACATCATTCAATATATTGAAGCCAAGGCCTGCATAAGGATTCTGCTCCAGTCCCAGGCTTCCTAAACTGTCAGCCAGGATCAAGCTGAGTCCAATTAAAAAGCTAACGCCCAGAAACAGCGCACTGCGCTTCAGGATTCTTTTCCAGATCACACGCTTCTCCTCCAGGTTTTCAAACCATCTTTTTCTTCCTGTATACATACCCAGTAAAAAGAAGCCCATGGTGATAAAGATGCGCCCGGAGAACAATTGAAAATTAGCCTTAAGATAAGTATGCGATAAATTATAGCGAATGATATCCAGCCAGCTGCCTTTGGTGATCAGCTGGTCATATTCTTTACCAAGGGTATCAAAGTCCATCATGCCGCCCGGCCCCTGATGACTAAACAGCTGCACCACGCTGAATACTTTTCCAGGTACATTCAAAACCAGCGCAAAGCCCAGGATCAATACCCAGCGATCCGATAGCTTACGCGAAGCCAGCAACAGAAAGCCCAAGGGGGCATAGATTGAAAGAATATCACCCTGCCAGAAGGAATGGTGCACCACACCAATCAGAAACAAAAGCACCAGCCTCCAGCTGTAACGGCCGATGCGCATACCCTTACCCGTGGTAGCATTGTAAGATTGCAGGTAAAAACTGAGCCCGAAGAGAAAGGAGAACAGGGCAAAGAACTTTCCGGTTACAAACAGATCCGTAAACAGCTTGCAGAAGGAGCTGCCAAAATCGTTGTACATGGTGTAAACGTTCCCTGGTAACGGGCCGGCCGTATACCAGAATATAAAATGGGCCAGCATGATGCCAAACAAGGCAAATCCACGCAGCGAATCAACTATTTCAAGGCGGTCCTTAACCGGTAGTGCGGGCGCTTGCATTTTTTGCCAAATATGAAGCGGGCAGGAATCCTGGCAACGGCCATCTGTTCTGTACTGCAGAATGCCTTGTATGAAACGCCTGAAAGCGGGTATGGAAAGTTTCGCATCCGCTTTAATTCCGGGCAGGTGGCGTAGTGGTCTTTTTTGCGATCTTGGTGGGTGCGCCTATGGTCTTCAACACCCCGGTGAAGATCGTTTTCCATACCAGCATAAAAAAGCCACCTTCGGGAATCCTGGTAAATTGCGCGGTTTCTTTGCGCACCGCTTTCCCTTTGGCCGGATTATCCTTCTTCAGGATAAAAGCATTGGCTACAAAACTGGTAAACCCTTTTTTATCCAGTTCCTTCTCGCCCTTATCCTTCTCCAGTAAGGCCAGTTTCAGGTCCTGGTAGCGTGCTTCCACTTCACCGCTTGCCTGCTGTTCATTTCCTTTTACGGTTGCGGTCAGGCTTTGCAAAGTCCCTTTATCCATCCGCATCAATCCCATGGGCATGGTAAAGCTGTTCACCAGGCTGGCCTCAAAACCTTTGGAATGAATCGAGGCCGTAAATCCTCCGGCCTTTGGCCGCACCCGGTCAAAACTAAATTGGGCTTCTACGGGTACCTGGTTCAGTAAGGAAGCCGTGCCTTTTATAGTCAGGGGACTTCCCTGCCCCGGCTTCACATTCGAGAAATTAAATATCGTAAGGGAAATAGCTCCGATGGGAATGGTACCGGTTTGCTTTGAAAGGGGATTGTATTCACTGTAGGAAAAATCGAGTCCGCCAATGACGATCTTCTTCAGATCCATTTTCATTGGCATCTTATATAAAAGCTGGTTGGGGAAGTTCCCCATTCTGGAATGCGGTGGCAGCGAACGGTCTAAATAGATTCCCAGCCTTCCACCCTTTACCAAGAGTTCATCCGCTACGATCTCCTCCTCATTCAGCGCGGCCCACCAGTCGATCTGCTGTAGCTGTATTTCCGGGAACTGCAGATCATACCGTTCCTTGGCAAATTTCAGCCGGCTCACGAACTGTTGTTTACTATACGGCGATCGCATGGATACATCCTTCAGCACCACCAGCTGCTGCGGTGCCTTCACCTGTATGCTGCCGATATGGGTCCGGTAAAGACCATCCCTGGACAGGGTGTTATAATCACGGAAGGATAAGTCTGCATTCCGGGCAAAGAGAAACCGGTCTCTATCCTCCCGGGTGACCGAATCGATCCGGATATCACGCATGGCTACCTGCACCTGGTTCAGTCGGGTTGGCCGGGCAGACGCGCCTTTTTTATGAAGGACTACCGTACCATTGGAGATAGAAAGCTTCTTCAGCGACAGACGCTCCATCTCCTTCAGAAAGCGCTGCGAAAAACTGCTGTCGCCAGAAGGCTTTTCTCTTTTGCTCCGTATATGCTCCACTTCAATAACGGGGCGTACGATACGAACCTCGTCATAATCCATGGTCTTCGAGGTCAGGGCATCATCGAGGTTGATCCCTTTGATAACCAGGCTGTCGAGTGTTACAGAAAAAACATCGTTGGGCAACCGTCCGGAGGCACGCTGCTGTTTCAGCAGTTCCGGATCCGGCAGCATCTTTACCTGCTGTAAGGTCACAACCGATTCCAGCAGGTCGATCCTTAGGTCTTTTATGGATAGGTCGTACAGCCCATTGGAGCTCTTTTTCAGCAGTGACTGAAGCTTTTCTATGAACAGTGGGCGCAGGTCCAGTTGGGACGTTTTTTTCCCGCCCAGGGAGTCAACCGGCGCTATGGTAATGCCACTGCTTTCCTCATCCTTCTTAATAGATCTTTTGATAGCATAACGGGTATATACATATCCGCCTGCCAGTGCCAGTGCTACCAGAGCCAGTATTCCGATCAGCCATTTTCGCATATGGATGAGTTCCTTCAAAAGCTGAGCCAGCTCCGGAATGTGAAAAATGTAGAACCATACTGTAGCAAAAAGAAAGGGCAAACAACAAAGTTGTTTGCCCTTTATCCGGTCAGACTGGTATGATTTAGAATTTAACGGTCAGTCCCAGTTGCAATGGAGAGATACCATATCCCAGTTCAGCGAAAGCGCCTACATTCGGAGCAAAGTAGTAGCGGCCACCGGCGAAGATGCCCACACCCAGTACGCCATCGGTTACTTTTTCCTTGCCATCGATGCCATCATACTTCAGCGTGTAGCTGCGATGATAGATGGACAGTCCACCATACACATCAGCTTTGGAAGAAGATATCTTCAGGGCCTCG
>DATAHC010000001.1:0-4165 GCA_036263415.1 Flavisolibacter sp. | reverse complement strand
TGGACGGTGCTGCTATCATGAACCAGGTGCCCTTATGCAGAGCCTCTTACGGACCTTACAGCCGCGCCATGATAAGGGTGTGTAAAGAAGAAAGCTTTCACCAGCGCCAGGGCTTTGAAACCTTGTTGGTACTGAGTAAAGGAACCGAAGAACAAAAAGACATGTGCCAGGATGCCATCAACCGGTGGTGGTGGCCCAGCATCATGATGTTTGGACCCCATGACAGCGATAGCCTGCACAGCGAACAGAGCATGAAATGGAAGATCAAGCGGTTCAGCAATGATGAATTGCGTCAGCGCTTTGTAGATATGATCGCAGAGCAGGTAAAGCTTTTAGGAATGACGCTTCCGGATCCCGACCTGAAATGGAATGAAGAGCGGCAGCATTATGATTTTGGTCCGATCGACTGGAAAGAGTTCTGGGATGTGGTGAATGGTAATGGCCCTTGTAACAGGGAGCGACTGAATACCCGCAAACAGGCCTGGGAAGATGGTGCCTGGGTACGGGAGGCGGCAAAGGCCCATGCGGAAAAAAGAAGGACCGGAAAGCAGCAGGCGGCCTGATTCCTGAATCAGATGACCATTTTACCTATAGCAAATTAAAAGCTTGATTCAAGATGACCTTATTCAGAAAATATCTTTACGGAGATTACGGCGATAAAGAACAGGCAGCAAACACTCCAGCCGGGGTTTCCTCAAACCGGAATGAATGGCCGTTATGGGAAGTATTCATTCGCAGCAAGCAGGGTCTGGACCATAAGCATGTGGGCAGTCTTCATGCGGCCGATGCCCAAATGGCTGTGGAAAATGCCCGGGATGTGTATACCCGCCGGATGGAGGGCGTCAGTATCTGGGTAGTGGAAAGTAAATTCATTCACGCTTCCAACCCCGATGAAGCCGACAGCTTCTACGAGCCATCTAATGATAAAGTCTACCGCCATCCAACGTTCTATGAACTGCCGGATGAAATTGAACATATGTAAAGGCAATCCTGATAAACATGAATGCGAACACCTTCCGATACTGTCTTCATCTGGCTGATAATGCACTGGTTCTCGGACAACGCAATGCGGAGTGGACGGGTCATGGACCTGTTCTGGAGCAGGATATCGCCCTTACTAATATTTCCCTTGATCTGCTGGGACAAGCCAGGAATCTGTATCAATATGCCGCATCGCTTTATAATGGATTCAATAAAGCGGAGCAACAGGAGCTGGCTGATCTGATACCGCGCCCCTGGAAAAGCTATAACCGGGAATTACAGGAAGACGATCTCGCCTATCTGCGTGATGAACGTCAGTTTCTGAATGTTTTGATCACCGAGCTGCCGATAGGCGACTGGGCTTTTTCTACCCTGCGCCAATTCTTTTTCAGTGCCTTTCAACAGCTGCAGTACCAGCAGCTGGAAAAAGCTGCAGATCCGCACTTGGCTGCCATAGCTGAAAAATCGCTTAAGGAGGTTACCTATCACCTTCGCTGGAGCGGGGAGTGGGTCATACGCCTGGGTGATGGCACGGAAGAGAGTTATTCCAGGATCTCCAAAGCACTAAAAGCGCTTTGGCCGTACACCGGCGAATTGTTTTCCAGGGCAGCCTATGAGCCTTCCACAGATAGGATGCCTACCTTGGAAGCAGCCTGGATGGAGAAGATCGCCCACGTTTTTGCCGAAGCCCGTCTGGAAGTTCCTGCCGGTGACTGGCATCAAACCGGAGGCAAAGAAGGCCGGCATACCGAACACCTGGGTTATCTGCTTGCCGAAATGCAATACCTGCAACGTACGTATCCCAATGCCACCTGGTAAGCCATAAAAGCGCATGAACGAAGTGAACCCTCATAGCTCCATTGCAGAACAGGAAATATGGACACTCCTGGAAGAGGTGAAGGATCCTGAGGTACCGGTTCTTTCCGTCACGGACCTGGGCATCATCAGAGCAGTAATGGTTAAAGCATTGTCAGTGCCCAAAAAAGACCAGGAAGTTCTGATTACCATTACGCCTACCTATTCCGGCTGTCCGGCCATGGATGTGATCAGCATGGATATCCGGCTGAAGCTGATCGAAAAAGGCTACCGGAATGTGCAGATCCGGCAGCAGCTCTCTCCCGCCTGGACTACCGACTGGATGACTGAAGAAGGCAAATCAAAACTCAAAGCATATGGAATTGCGCCACCCAACCCCAGGCAGCAATACTGCACTTCCGATATGTTCCGCGAGGAAGCTGTTCCCTGCCCCCGCTGCCAGTCCTATCATACGGAACTGATCAGCCAGTTCGCCTCTACGGCCTGTAAAGCCATGTACCGCTGCCTGGATTGCCGGGAAGCCTTCGATTATTTCAAGTGTCATTGATTCAGAGATTTTATTTTTTAGCCTGCCGGGGTGGATTAGTTTTGGGCGGAAATTTCAGCATCATGTCTACCGTAATTTTTGAGATCAGGGACAGCATCGGGTTCATTACCCTGAACCGACCCGAGAAGTATAACGCCTTTAACCGCGAAATGGCGCTGGAAATGCAGAAATGCCTGGATGCCTGTAAAGACAAATCGGTACGATGCGTATACATTACCGGTAATGGAAAGGCCTTTAGTGCCGGTCAGGATCTGGATGAAGTAGTGGATCCCCAGGGGCCCAACATTACCCTGATCCTGGCAGAACATTATAATCCCATCATCAAAAAAATCAGGAAGCTGGAAAAGCCGGTCGTGGCCGCCGTTAACGGCGTGGCGGCTGGTGCAGGGGCTAATATTGCCCTGTGCTGCGATATTACCGTAGCGGCAGGAAGCGCCTCCTTTATACAGGCTTTTTCCAGGATCGGTTTGATCCCGGATAGCGGCGGAACCTTTTTTCTTCCCCGCCTCGTGGGTTGGCAAAAAGCTACGGCGCTGGCTATGCTGGGTGATAAAGTTTCTGCAGCGGAAGCAGAACGCATGGGAATGATCTATAAGGTGCTTGAAGATGCCAGCTTTGCAGAAGAAAGCAGCAACATTGCCTATCAGCTGGCGCAACTGCCTACCAGGGGCCTGGCACTGACCAAGCAGGCCTTTACCAATTCACTCATCAACAACTATGAAGATCAGCTGCACGATGAAGAGATCCTTCAGGAGCGCGCCGGAAGAACGGCTGATTATAAAGAAGGCGTTCAGGCTTTCCTGGAAAAGCGGAAACCCTCGTTCAGGGGAGAGTAAGCTCCCGATTTTTCAATGCGTTTAGTAAAGACACACCACGTATGACCCCAGAGAAGATCGTTTCGCACATGATGCAACAGGACCTGTTCAGCCAGTGGCTGGGTATTGAAGTCGTAGAAGTGCGGAGGGGCTACAGCAAAATAAAGATGACCCTGCGACCGGAGATGATCAATGGGTTTGGCATTATTCATGGCGGGATTGCCTTTTCACTGGCCGACAGCGCCTTTGCTTTTGCCTGTAATAACCGCAATAACCTCTCGGTAGCCCTGGATACCAGCATCACGTTCACCAAATCTACCCAGCCGGGTGAGGAGCTAACGGCGGAAGCCCGGGAACTCCATAATGGCCGAAGTACAGGTCTGTACCTGATCACCATCTTCAATCAATCGGGTCAGCAGGTCGCTTTATTCAAAGGAACCTGTTTCCGTACCGGTAAACCGCTGCTATAACTAAAGATTGCCGGTGGATACAATACTTTCCCTATTCAGAGCGCATCCGGATCTGGCCATTCTTATCAGTTTGGCCTTAAGCATAGTCATTGCCCTGGCAGGCGTGCTGCCCAGTTTTTTCCTTACAGCCGCCAACATTTATTTCTTCGGATTCTGGCAGGGTACCCTGCTTTCCTTTGCAGGAGAAGCAACCGGCGCCTTTCTTGCTTTTTTACTCTACAGAAGGGGCTTACGCAAAACAATAGCCGGACAACTGGATCGCTATCCCCGGGCCCGCAACCTGATCCAGGCAAAAGGCCGGCAGGCCTTTCTTATGGTCATTGCACTCCGCTTATTGCCATTCGTTCCTTCCGGGATCGTTACGTTTGCCGCTGCTGTGGGTAGTATCACTCCTGTTTCCTTTCTACTGGCAAGCTCCATTGGCAAGATTCCCGCACTGCTCCTGGAAGCCTATGCCGTGAGCGAGGTCGCGCAATTTCACTGGCAGGGAAAGCTTATTTTGCTGATCGCGGCAGTGGTCTTGCTGATAGCCGTGT